>CAZEQP010000673.1:0-2716 GCA_964514345.1 uncultured Candidatus Obscuribacterales bacterium | reverse complement strand
GAAAACAATCCCTTCAAGCAGGGGCAGGCAGCTGTCAGTATGATGTTCGGCAAATATCTTACCTGGAAAGGTTGGATTGAAGCTGTAATCGACAGGTTTAACTTAGATCCTCAGCCTAATTTGCGCATAGTGGCGGCTCAGAGAATTGAAAGTGGAAAATATGCTCCTTTTGTATTTGAAGGGGCAAGTTTGCAATCAAGAGAACAATTGGCGACTGCTCTTGCTGCCAGTACTGCAGCGGTCGAAATGGGATTTCCGCCGGTAAGACATAATTTGCCTGATGGAGAAACTATAACGCTGGTCGACGGTGCATATTTTAAGTCAATAGGTGATGCCGAGAAACGCGAATCAGCATTCGTATCACATGTATATAAGTCCGGTCCGTTGCCTGAGAGTCCAAATCTGTTTGTTGTGGATGTCGGCGATCCCGATATCAGTGTAGCTAATTTCTCCCTTTCTAAAGAGCAACAAGAAAGACTTATTTCCTCGGCTTATGAAAAGACCAGCTCCGCGCTTGGACTGACGACCCAGAGCGTGTCTGTCAGACCCTCTCCGGTCGCAGCCGGACGTCCGGCTTTTGATGGGTCAATTGAACAAAACGCGGTCTTGCATTCTGAGCCATCCTTGCTTTCTAATCCTGAATTGTCTCTGGTCGAGTTCAGAAATAAGAGCGACGCAATTCCAGTTCTTCATACTGAATCGGCTTCGATAGAATTTGTTCAACGAGTGGACAGCGCTCTTGCCGGCTATTTAAACAAATTTGCAGATGATCGTTTAATGCTTGAGGAGCTTGGTATTCCGGTTGTAATAGTAAAAAATATCGATGAAATTTTCCCCGGTGCAAGTGAAGTCGTACCGCTGGGATGGGGTAACGGCGGCACATTTGCTGATATGCAGTCATTTGTAGTGATGGACCATCTCAATCCGCAAAATAACAAAATCGTGATGGTTGAGCAACCTGCAAATGTAAATCAGGCTATTGTCAGTCGCAACGTGCCTGACAATCTGTCTCATGAAATCGGTCATATTCTAAAATCAATGCACGATGAACAAGTGCTTGATTCGGCTCTAATGTCCAGCCTGAAAAAAGATATTGAAGCACGAGCCGGCGGCACAATGACAGCAGGTGAATTTGGCGAACGTTTCGGTGTTTTCCTTACTCGTGAGCAAGGCGGATTTCACACCTCAAGAGCTGATTCTTTGCATGAACTGTATGCAGCGGCAAGGGCGGCAGTGCGCGGCAATTCATCAGGACCTTATACTCCCGAAGAGTTGAAATTGGCTTTTCCGTCTGTCATTGAAACTGTAGCCAGAAGTCTTGACACAGTAGCTAAGCGTGTTGAAGCCGTGCGCGAACTGGAAAGAGATTTTGCTCACTTCGACCGGGCAGGAAGAGCCGAGTTGATAAGAACAATCCAGGCAGTAACAAAATCCTGGACAGATCTGGGACCTGAACCAAATCGTTTTTATTATGACTTTGAATTAGAAAGACAGAAGTTGTTGCTGCTCAGTCTCAGTCCGGATCAACTTGAAAAGCGTCTTGAAGATTTGAATTTGCAAATGGAAGAACGACTGAAGGCACATGGATATTTTGACATTCTTAATGCAAGGCGAAATGAGCTGGTTAACGCCATAAATCAATTCCGCCGTCAACGCGGACTCCAGGATATTTCAATTTCCTTCCAATACAGGCTGTATGACACCGCCTCCTGGTCGGAATTTGATCATGTAATGTATTTGCATCCAAAAATGTTGAGCAATGTGGTCAATATAAACCGGCTTCCGGGAGTTTCGGCACATGAGCAATTGCACAATTTACAAATGGGCGGACCTATGGCTCTTTATGTACTGCTTAAACTCAAGACGGCCGGAGGCTCATTAACTGGAGAAGGTAATTCGCTATTTAAATTTGCTCTATCCAAACTGCATGCCATGGGACTTCTTAGTCCCACTAATTCAGTCCATGAATTAATAGGTTACAGCAGCGTTTTTAACCGTACTACGATGGACCAATTGTCCAGGCTGGTAAGAAAAAATCCAGAGCTATTGAGCTTAAACAGTCGAGAAATTGCAAAAGGACAAGATTATTTTTCTACACACTTTGATATTGAATCTGATGGAAAAGTAAATACGGCTGAAAATCAACTTTTCTGGTACAGACATTTTTCGGATCGCAGTCTTGGTGACTTTTTTGAATTTTTGAACAGCAGCCGCTATGGCTCCAGATTGACTCAACTCATTTTTATGGACACGCAGAATATGCCTCCTTCCATACTTATTGCTCAGCAAAATTGGCGCCGCAATAAACCAGCTTTTTATGAAGACCGGGTGAGATTCGAAAATGAAAACCAGGCTGCCAAAGCTGATCTTAAGACTTATTTTGAAAGTAAAATTCGCGAAGCCAAAGAAATACATAAGAAGAATTATCGCGAAACTCTACTGGAAGATGAAGCTCATCTGGTGCAATCTCTGACAGATAACGAACAGGTGAGTCTTGAGCGCGCCGGTCAATCTCAGGCAACGATAGTAAGACCGGCTCCGACTTCAGCAGGCGGATCCGGTAGAAATAAAGCATTAGATGATCTGCTCATTCGTTTCAGAAGTGCCATGGAGCAGCACAATGCAACTGATATGACGACTATGATAAATAGTCTCACTCCGATTGAACGCACTTCCTTCTTCGTAGCGGCCTCATCAATAGAAGGATTCGACATCT
>CAZEQP010000672.1:0-2721 GCA_964514345.1 uncultured Candidatus Obscuribacterales bacterium | reverse complement strand
AAATCAAGCCCGGTAAAAATAACTAAGTGCAAGACTATAGGTCTTGAAGTCCCTGCTAATGCTGAAATTATTATCGAAGGCTATGTGGACCAAGAAGACTTAAGAACTGAAGGACCCTTCGGAGACCATACAGGCTTTTACAGTCTGGCTGGACTTTTCCCCACATTTCATGTGACTGCAGTTACCCACAAACAAAACCCCATATACCAAACAACTATTGTGGGAAAACCTCCTCAAGAAGACTGTTACCTGGGGAAAGCAACTGAACGTATCTTTCTTCCCATGGTGCAAATGCTTGTGCCTGAAATAGTAGACATGAACCTTCCCTGGGAGGGGGTCTTCCATAACTGTGTAATTGTTTCTATAGACAAGCGCTTCCCCGGCCACGCGCGTAAAGTGATGAGCGCTATCTGGGGACTTGGGCAGTTGATGTTCACCAAATTCGCCATAGTGGTGGATAAAGAGGTGGATGTTCAGAATCTTTCGGAGGTTGCTCTAAACGTATTCGGCAATACAGACCCGAAAAGAGACATGATGTTTGTGGAGGGTCCCCTGGATATTCTTGACCATTCATCTCCCATTATGGGTCTGGGATCTAAAGTCGGGATAGATGCAACTAGAAAATGGGAGTCAGAAGGTTTCACCCGAAACTGGCCTAAACCTATCGAAATGAGTTCTTCGATCAAGGACCTTGTAAGCGCGAACTGGTCCAAATACGGGCTTTCTTAAGGTTTTGGGTGCCCTTCATCCAGGCTAAACCCCCTAAAATTCCTTGGTTGTCAAGTGTAAAGTTTTAACTAAACCGCGTTGAAACTTTGATTAACCGGGCATAAGGAATTTACGAACCAGTTGCTGGCTCAGCAACACAACCTCTCCCCCCGGGAGGTTCTGGTTTTATTGTGGTCCCATATTCGATGAGAGTTTGCGTAATGAACGTATTCAAGCGCATTTCAGCTATTGCATTGGTTTTTTCCCTCGTTGCAGGCTCAGCCGTTCAACCGGCTCAGAGTTTCCGCACCGACAACCCCAAGGACGTGTATCACGAAGCCTGGAAACTGGTGCGCGACAACTACTACGACGAATCTTTCAACGGTGTGCAGTGGAGAGAGTACGAGCACAAATTTGATTCCAAAATCAAATCCACCGAAGATGCCCACAAATACATCGCTCAAATGCTCAAAGCATTGAACGACCCCTACACTCGTTTTCTTGACCCCCGTGCTTTCCAGGACGAAAACGATGCCATCGACGCCAAAATAGTCGGCATCGGCATAAGCTTGCAGCAAAGCAAAGACAAACAACCAAAATTGTCCATCGTCAGAACTATCGAAGACGGTCCGGCTGAAAAAGCTGGTGTCAAAGCAGGTGATGAACTCATCGCTATCGATGGGGAATCTTCAGTCGGCATCACTCCCGAGCAAGCCGCCAACCGTATCCGCGGCGCCGCCGGCACCCCGGTTGACTTGACCGTTAGAAGAACCGAGAAAGAAATCAGAAAAGTCACTATAGTCCGCAAAGAAATCATCATCAAAGCCGTTCGTGCCAAAATGATCGAAGGCAGCAATATCGGCATGATTCAACTCAACACATTCATCTCTAATGATGCTGCCAAAGAATTCCGCGGCGCTTTGAGAAAATTGTCCCGCGCCGACGGTCTCATCATAGATTTGCGCGGCAACCCGGGCGGACTTTTGAGCAATGCTCTTGAAATAGCCGACATGCTTCTGGAAAATGGAGCCATCGTCAGCACCATTAGCCGTCACGGCAAGCACACCGACGTCGCCACCGGTTTGCCCCTGAGCAAACAACCGATCGCAGTTTTGATGGATGCCGACAGCGCCTCAGCCAGTGAAATTTTAGCCAGTGCTTTGCACGACAACAACCGTGCCGTCCTTGTCGGCACCAAAACTTACGGCAAAGGACTGGTTCAAGAAATCAACAAATTGCCTGGCGGAGCCGCCGTGCACATAACAGTCTCGCGTTACTTGACCCCCAACAACCTGGATATCAACAAAGTGGGCGTCAAGCCTGACAGAGTTGTGGAGGATAAAGATGCTCAAGTAACTGCTGCACTGTCAGTTCTCAAAGATAAAATCGCCAGCTTGAAAAAACAGCTTCATGCCGCCAACTCACTGCCGGTCAGCCAGTAAACAAAACAGGAAACAAATAAACTAGCAAGACTTTTGGAAATATGAGAAATTAGTTCGTATGAAAAAAACTCATGAACCAAAGTCCAATAGAGCCGGCGCAAAAAAAATTGCTCTGGCTTTTTGTCTGAGTCTGGGGACAATTTATTGTTCTCAAGCGGCGTTTGCTCAGTTGGGATCTTCAGACTGGCAAGGCGGCGGTGGCTCCAGTTCAAGTTCTGGATCTAACTCCGGTTTGCAATCAAGACAGGCGCAAATGGATACAAGCGACCAGTCTTTTTATTCGACCAGACAGAGCGGTCCCGACCGAGCGTCTGGCTCATCAATGAATGCATTGCAAGCGCAAATGGGCGGACTCGGTCAGTCAAACTGGATAAATGGCGGCGGTCAAAGTCGGAATATTCAACAACAACAGCAACCGGCTGCCAATGAAGCCACCTGGTATCAACCGGCAGGAACTGACATGACTAATCCGGATGAAACTGAACTGGCTGGATCTGTACAGCAAAATCAGCAGTTTCAGCAACAACCTCAGCAGCAAGGCCAGCTTCTTTTAATCGAACCGCTTCCTCTA
>CAZEQP010000671.1:0-2722 GCA_964514345.1 uncultured Candidatus Obscuribacterales bacterium | reverse complement strand
CTGAAGCGGCCAAGATGGGACTTGGGAAGGGGAAATGTGCCGTGATATTCGATCGGGTTCTCGGTGGCTATGACAAAAAACAAATCAGGCAATTTGCGAGTGGTACCGTCGGTAGTGACTTGCATTTCTTCCATCGCTTCAAGCAAGGCGGATTGAGTACGGGGCGTAGCTCTGTTTATTTCATCGGCTAAAAGAATGTTGGTGAAAATCGGTCCGGGCCTGAAAGTAAAAGTGCTTTCTTTGGAGTCGTAAATGCTCACTCCGCTGACATCGGAAGGAAGCAAGTCGGGCGTGCATTGAATACGGGTGAATTTGGAATCGATGGAAAGAGCAAGCGACTTGGCTAGAAGGGTCTTGCCCACTCCGGGAACGTCTTCGACCAGCACATGACCGCCTGCCAGAAGGCATAAAACTGTAAGACGCGCAGCCTGCGACTGTCCCACCAGCACGTTATTTATATTGGCTAAAAGACTTTGTGCTCGCTGGCTCTGATAAGCCGGGCTCATTATCGTTTTCTGGGCGATACCGATATTTTGTGAGCCGTGTCCTTCATCGACGGGTTCTTCTGACACTAATTAATCTCCTATTCTGTCTAAAATCTACCCTTGAGGAAGTATGTTAAACTGACAATTTATTATTAGATATCCGGTTGTCAAAATGACGCCTGAGCCAAACATGTCAAAACTCACCTTTCAACAAACCATTCATGCCCTTAACGATTTCTGGGATAAACAGGGCTGTTTGATTTTGCAGGCATACGATCTTGAAAAAGGCGCCTCCACCATGAATCCCGGCACTTTTCTGCGAGTGCTCGGACCGGAGCCCTGGAAAATGGCTGTGACCGATCCTTGCAGACGCCCAACTGATGGTCGTTATGGCGACAACCCCCACCTCTTGCCGCATTCTTTCCAGTATCAGGTGATACTCAAACCGTCTCCAGATGATGTTCAGGAAGTTTATCTTGAAAGTTTGAAAGTACTGGGCATCAACCCGCAAGAGCATGACATACGCTTTGTTGAAGACAACTGGGAATCTCCCACGCTTGGAGCCTGGGGTGTGGGTTGGGAAGTGTGGCTTGATGGGCTGGAAATTACCCAGTTTACATATTTCCAGCAAGCCGGAGGGCTGGATGTGAAGCCTGTTGCGGCCGAAATCACATACGGTCTTGAACGCATTTCAATGTATTTACAAAATGTGGATAGCGTCTACCAGCTCAAATGGAATGAGCAAGTGCTTTATGGCGAGCTCTACCATAATAATGAAGTCGAACAGTCCAGATACAATTTTGAAAAAAGTAACGCTGAGGCGCTTCCTACCCTCTTTGAGACATACGAGCGCGAAGCCGACCGGCTGCTTGGTGAAAAACTGGTTATGCCGGCATACGAACAAATTCTTAAATGCTCGCATACATTCAATCTTATGGATGCCAGAGGGATACTGGGACGCGACGAGCGTATGGCCACAATCCTTAGAATAAGACGTCTGGCTGAAAAGGTCGCGCGCGCTTATCTGGAACAAAGAATCGAGCTTGGCTTTCCTCTTGTGAAATCTGAAAGTGCAAGAGCGGCTCTTATTCAGGACTATACAGAAAAGTATTTGACGGCTAAAGCATAGCTATCGCATATCTATTTGGAACTGGCTCCTTGCAAGTGAATTAAGCTTCCAGAGCTGTTTTTACCAGTTTACTAATATCTTTTTTGGGTATAGTGATATCAGGTCCTGTTGGTTTAGTTTTGATTTGATTGGAAACTTATTTTTTTGATGCCCGAAAAATTTTGCTTTACTAAAAAATTGATTTTTTCCATCTTAGCTGGAAGCTTATTGGTATCAGGCCCGCTTTTCCTTTCTAGTGAGAACGGAGAAGCGCTTGCTATGACAGGATCTATGGGTAATCCGCTCACTCTTAAAAAATCATTGCTCAAGAACAAAAAGAAAGCGAACAACCGCCAAGTCTCTAATTCCAGGCGTTCAGCTGTGCAAGTTGCCGCAAAAGGCAAGAAATCAGGCAAAGGAAAAATTGCATCCGGCAGGGGCTCGAAAAAATTAGCCCGGGGCAAAAAAGGCAAAGCTGTGGCGGCACCGGTAGTTGTCCAGGGACCGGCGCTTGAGTCACTCGGCGATCAGTTGAGCCAGGCAACTTTAAAGCCCGGACTTGTTCATAAAATGTACAGGGGCAAACTGCACGTAAATGTAGTCGAAGTCGACCTCAATAATCGCGATCTGGCTGTGCGACCATATCTTGCCTCCGACTATTTCAACAAACTGAAAACCACAGAAGAGCACGCTAAAGAAAGCGGCGCTCTGGTGGCTGTTAATGCCAACTATTTCAAAAAAGACGGCACTCCTCTGGGCACCCTTCTCATGGACGGCGAGTGGATCGCCGGCTCCATTTTCAACAGAGTGGCCATGGGTATTACCGAGGACCGGCGAGTGATGTTTGACCGGGTCGATGTGCACGGCATTTTGAATACATCAAATCCGGATGTTCCTTCACTCTGGGTGAACACAGTCAATCAACCGCGTCGCTCCGGCAGTCATTTGCTGCTCTACACGCAAAGATGGGGCTCGCATGTGAAACTTCCCTATGACGGTTGTCTTGTGGCTGTGAGCAACACAGGCGAAGTCACAGGTACAGATCCGCGCAACATCTATATTCCTAACGGCGGCTTTGTTCTATGCGACAAAAAAGACAGCAAACTGGCAAAGCTAAAAAGATCCGACA
>CAZEQP010000670.1:0-2724 GCA_964514345.1 uncultured Candidatus Obscuribacterales bacterium | reverse complement strand
AGTCGAAATTCGAGATTATCACTAGGAGAGTATTTATGAAAAGAAGGATGCTGCGCCAGCCTACTGGTCCGGGTCAAATTTTGAAAGAAGAATTTTTAGATCCACTTGGGATTAGTCAAACCGCTTTTGCTCGTCATACAGGCTGGACCCAACCAAAAGTTAGTGACATTGTCACGGGGAAACTTGGAATATCATCTGAAACTGCTATGGTCTTGGCGGATGCTTTCGGTACTACACCTCAATTTTGGCTTAATTTACAAAATGAAGTCGACCTGTGGAAAGCAGAGCAAACTCATAAGAGAATAAAGCCATTAGTTCGGATCAAGAGATATGCGTAATGACTAAGAATTTAATGCCCAGTCGGATTATTCTCCTCCCAGCATAATTGTTTGAAAGAATCACGCCATGTTAAATGGTAACTTCGGGTCAAGAATTTTTCTCATTACTTGCTGGTAGACATAGCCACCGGTAATAATACCAATCGACAGTATTAAAATGCCCATAGCAATCGCCGGATTCCAACCGACAATTACAAACGTGGGTGACATAAAAGATGCTAGACACTTGAGCAAGATTACGGGCAAAACTCCAAACCCTATAATCCAGGCAGGAATAAGGTAGCATAGCGCCCCTTTAAGAGTACAAATAGAATATGAATGACTAAAAACAATGGCAAGATACTCTATGAATGTGCCGATTAAACTTATCAATAATCCAAACAATAGTGCTTGTGCCATGCTTCCATGAAAGTGCGCACCTGGTATTAAGGGCATTTCGGAGTAAAAAACTACAGTAATGATGACAAGACGGAAAAAATACCTCATCATAACGAATTCCTTGTGCTTCCAAGCGATCGACTGCTGCCAAATCGTCTCAATAAAGCATCAAGACAAATGACAAGTATCATGGAACCTGCAATGCTCGGAATGAGAGAGATTCCGCCTACTTTTGGACCGAAATCGCCAAAAGTCCTCAAACCCATCCAGGCTCCAGTTACACCAATTACGGTCGTCGTGAAATATCCTCCGGGAAGGACGATATCCTTGAGTCGATAACTGTCGAAAGTGCAAATGACAAACAGCACGATAAGACAAATAACAGCCAGATACTCCAAGGATACCTCCGAATTTTCTTGAAAAAATTCCACAGGTGCTACCTGCAGGTCAATTTGAACATGACTGATGTGAAAACCATGTGAAACACATTCTTTGAGTGATATCGTATTTGATGGCTCGAGCGAAAAACAATTAAGTGTGCGACAATAAAGTATGTTCGGTATTTTTGGATTTTTCCGAGCAAACGCCTTAATACAGGAAAGGACTCAGCATCTCACATTCATAAATCCTCTGGTTATTCCTGGCGCGAGGATAGATGAAGATCATGGCACTAAATATATTTCGCAAGGCAAAAGAGTCTGAAATTTCAATCAATGACCTGATGCTCTTGCCCAGAAGAACTCAGCTTCTGATCGCACACTTTTTGGAAAGAAACAACAACGATCTGAGCATTTTGACCGGAGACACTGATATTAACATATTAGCGTCGCTAGGTTGGCTTAATTCAATGCCGTCGGACACTATCGGCATACGATGCTACAAGTTCAAGCCTAATCTCTGGAGCCAACTGAATGCGGAGAAAGGGAGATTTTTCACCGATCAACTCCTGTCCGAACTTAAAACTTATAGAAAGCGCAATTCTGCAGTTTATCCTTGGGTCTGGTGATGAAATGTTCAATTCAATTAGAAGCACAATAATAAACTCGTGGAAGCGACTCATCGACTGCGCTCGAAGGAGACAGGCAATCACCACTCTCACTCTGTACATCAAAGACACGGAGCACGAGAAGTTGGCAGTAATCACCGCATTGAAAGCTCATATGGATTTATTGCATGACGAACATTTGCGTAATTCTATATCGACCGATCGGTTTTTAATCTTGAATCGATCCATTTTCAGGTTGATAACAGACATTGAATCTCTTTCTTTGGTTGCTGCGCTGGCAACAAAACCTGAATCAATACAGAGACTCCTGGTGAAAAACTTGATTGAAGAAACTACCCTCGAACTGCAATCTGAATTGGATACCAAAGGTGTAACAATTTCTCTAGATATTGAAGAAAGGATGACAGTTAAGGGAGATTTGATTCCAACAAAACACATATTTACCCAAATTCTCATCGCTATTCTAAACGAATGCAAAAACTCAGATACCATAAAAGTTGAGGGTTGCTCAGACAAGAAAAGAGTTTCTTTGACTTTCAGTGTGGGGATTTTGGCTGGAGAATCTGAATTTCTTCCCTGGCGGCTGGGAGAATTGCATTTAATTCCAATGAACGGCGAAGGAATCAACCTCGCTACAGTCGATGCAATGGCCCGACTACAGGATGGATGGCTGAGTGTAAGCAATTTCATGACTGACAGAAAGGCATACAAATTGGTTTTTGATTCTTAAGCTCTTCTGCGTTTGAACTCACTCGATAAAAACAAAAGAACCATCACAACCAAAACAGCGCATAGCGAACCGGGCAGCAGAAAATTCCCATATAAGTCGGGACCGATCGGTCCAAGAATAATACTGCCTCCCCAAGCTCCAAGTGTTGCAAGAACAGTAGAGCTGAATACACCGCCAGGAATTATTCCCGGTGCAAAACGCTCGGCAGTTACGGCGCAAACAGCCGCAACAACAAAATAAAAAACAAAAGGTAAAACAACCATTCAATCTCC
>CAZEQP010000669.1:0-2726 GCA_964514345.1 uncultured Candidatus Obscuribacterales bacterium | reverse complement strand
GCGCAAGATGCAAATATCCCGCAAAATTATGTCGCAATTAGCGCGCAAAGTGACACTGAACATACATGTCATTCACCAATTATTTCGGTTCTGAGTTCGAAAACAATGGGGAAGATCCCCCAGGAGTCTGAAACTTTGATTGATCGATTTTCTTTCTAAGATCTGATGCATCTTCAAAAGTAGGAGCTACAGCTAATAAACGTTCCAACAAAACGAATAGTTCGCGACCTTTTGCCTGGCTGTTTTCATGTGCAACCAGGTGAAGAAGGGAAGCAACTCTATCCCTCCAGTCTTTTTCAGCCGCCTCTCTGGTCAAAAGAGAAGCTGTCCGATCAGAACGTTTGCGCTTTTCGTCCCTCATCCGAATTTCATAAGCGATTCGACGAGCAGCCAAAAGACCCAGTGGGATACTTTTTTCTTCAGACGAGTGAAGGGGATTGCTTTTTGATGAAGCAACCCCCACCCCAGCGTTATATTTGTGTGTAACAGTTTCCAAGTCATCACATTCGGTGGCATTTTGCCCGTTAGTTTGCGCAGTTTTCCAGAGATCCTGGTGCCGATACAACGTCTGATGACTTACCCCAGACTTAAGTGCCAGGTCCCTTACACTAAAAGTCTGACCAGCTTCTTGAAAGTCTTCAACGGCAGCTTGAATTTTGCGTCTGGCCAATGTCGCCCTATTTGAATTGTTCCTCGCCCAGGACGCCGGAATTTTAGCCTCATATTTGGTCAGAGTTTTTCCTCTTTTATGCAACGGCACCCAAGCTGATGCCCTCTCAATTTGTTTGAAGGAGTCCGATCTACCCGAGGAAATATCATCACTCTGCCCGTGATGTCTTGTTTTAAGAATCTCTTCTATGACCCACTTTCTCTCTTCCTCATATCCATAACCAAGCGGAGAAATGAGCTGCTCGGGATCACCATAGAAAAGATAGTGCGACAGAGAGAATATGGCATCAGCTCTCTGAGACGCACCGGTCAATCCATGCGCATAGTAATCGCGTCCTTTCAGCCACACGTCAGCATGAATCCCCGGAGGCAATTTGCGAAACACTCCCCGAACTATAGAAATAACTTCCTCTGGACAGTCATATTTCTCGACCGATCTGATCGGCACTACTTCAGCAAGCTTCGGAGCACTAGCTGTTTTGGCCATAAGAACTTCTTTCGAACAAGCCATCTTCTCGACATACGCTTTCATTTGATGGAAGCTTCTATAAGGATTAACTGAACAAGTCATGTCCTGAACAAACATCGACAATGCTTCATAAGGACTTAGATCATCTCTTTCATCTCGAACAACAAGAGAATCCGGATTGATCCAGGCAAATCCTCTCTGCAAAGGCAGTCTCAATCCCTGACCTAAAGTTTTCTCTCCTGGATGAGGAAATATCTCAAGAGTTCCTTTAGCTATTTCAAAATCATACATCCTGAATAATTGAAATAACTGGTTGCGCAGATCCTTTGAAGAAACCGGCGCATCAAAGAATATATACAAATGCCAACCACCCGATTCAGACGATTGGTACAAATTCGTCTCCAAAATCCCAGCCTTCTCCAGCACCGAGCATAACTTTTTGATTCCAGCCAAGTTGTGATACTTGCTGCCTTTGTCGATGTCTATAACAGCAAACTTAGAAGCTCTGCCGGCACGACAACCCAGAAAAAATTTCGGATGCACTCCTGCAATTGCCTTCAAAATCTCGCTATCAGTCAGCTTCCAATCTTCATTGGCAGAAACCCATCCACCAGATCCATATGGTCGATAGATATATCCATATCGATGAAACAAAGACAGAAACATCTCTATCGCCTCTTTTGATTGAGACGGATAGTATTTTTGACGTGAGAATTTAGCCGGTGGCCATGATTGAGCCACCAGAGAAATAAGTCCGGTCGTAAAGGTTCCTCTTTCTAAATAAAGATGAGTTGACCTAACCGGATCCGTGCTTTATGCTTATTGCAAATCAGGAATTCGCCAAAACCCTGTTTCTACAATTTAATAGCCGATCCGAATGGGTCTCTTAAGACATCGCTCAAGCGATGTTTTTTGTTTCTGTTAGTCTGTAATTTCCTCCTTTATATTCATTGCTCTTAAATGTCCACAGCTGGAACATTCAAACTTTTGTCTGGACAACTAGCCTGCACCCACCGACAACGACACTCGCTTGTCTAGACGATGCAAAAACTTAGCCAATTGCTCCACACTAAACTTGTCTATTCTTAGTTGCTTGATCTCTGAAATCCTTGGCTGTTTTACTTCAAGGAAGTCGGCCGCCTCCGTCTGACTCCAACCTCTTTGCTCGATCTCTTTTTTGATCGCTTTGAGAAGTTGAATTCTCAGAAGAAGAATCGCTCCTTCTTCTCCCCCATATCCCATCTTTTTTAGAAGGACCAGGTCAGATTGATTGGCTAAAACGTCCATATATTCACTTTCTTGAGTAGTAAAACAAGAATCCCAATCTATACAAAATTACGTATAAAACAAACAACTATGTCGCGGGCGGCCCGCGCTTACTCCTTCTGCCTTTTCGGCTGGAAGTGTCAATTCCTTGAGCGGGCTCAATAACTTGAGCTCCAGGAATAGGTAAGGTCAATTGCGTGAAGTCAGAAAAATATGGAAGCCCTTTCGGAAGGTCCCCATAAACATCAACCGTTTCAATAGCAGGTGGTGGTGACATATCAATTGCCTGTTCTGGTGCAAAATCAATCTGCTCATCTTGCAG
>CAZEQP010000668.1:0-2728 GCA_964514345.1 uncultured Candidatus Obscuribacterales bacterium | reverse complement strand
TTTTCTTCCTGTGCAAACTTGCTGGTTTCCACCCAGTCCACAGCTGTAATGGCGTTGTTCTTCTTGACTCTTTTCAACACGCATTCAAGCGAAAGGGTGAGGGCATTATGGCTGTCTGCCCCGGCAATAAAAGACCTGATTGCTTTCACTCGCTCGAAACTTGGCTGAATATTGCGCTTTTCAAGTTCATGCACAATCATTCTGGATTGAATCGAATCAGGCAATATCAAGAATTTTTCGCTCATCCAGCGAGTGGACTTATCCAGTTCATTCGGTACTGCCACTTGCCAGAGAGCTTCTTTCACTGCTTGCTCAAAATATTTGTCGTCGTCTGCAAGCATTTGGTGAAGATTGCCTAAATGCTCTTTCCAATCAGGAAATCGAGTTTCAATCAAAGGCACGATCTGCCACCTTATATAGTTTCGTAAATAATGCTCGTTGGTGTTTGAACTGTCCTGTCTGGCGGCAATACCTGCATCCGCCAGATAGCGCAAACAGTCAGCCTTGCTCATTTCAAGTAAAGGTCTGATTACATAAACGGCAGGATTATCGTCCAGCAATCTTGTACTGGACATTGCTTTCAAACCGTCGGGAGAGGTTCCTCTGAACAGTCTGAAAAGCATGGTTTCCGCCTGATCGTCAAGAGTGTGCCCGGTGGCGATTATGTGAGCCCGGCACTGTCTTGAAAATTCAAGCAACGCATCATATCTATATTGACGCATCAAATCTTCAGATGGGCTTTCTCTTGCTTCAAGCGGCAAATTGATAACTTTCAGTTGTATGTCCAGCTGGGCGCACAATTTCTGGCAAAACTCCTCATCTGCTTTGGATTCGTCTCCGCGCAAATTGTGGTTGACATGGCAGGCAAGTAAATTAATTTTGGCGTAATGTCTTAAATGGTGCAGCGCAAGAAGCAATGCAGTCGAATCGGGACCGGCTGAAAATGCCGTCACAACGGCTGTTGTTGCATCGGGATCTTTGCCGATGGCGGATAAGTCGGCTAGTAAGGCATCGGCAACTTTATCTAAAAAAGTCGGCATAATCAAATTGTTTCAAGACACAAGTACTAAATTGGGTTATTTTAGAAATGTAGCAGTAACTGCTAAATTCCCCGGGAAAACAGTTAATACCATTATGGGCAATTACTCAATCAAAAATTCTAAACAAAACAAGCTCTCGCTATGCAATCCTCTTTTCGGGGGGATTCTGGTCAGCCTGTCCATGATGTCTTTCATCGCATATCCTTGCCAGGTTAACGCGCAGGGCGGCAATAGAGGATTTGATCCCATTCAATATATGCCGGAACCAAATGTACCTCAAAATAATTCTGGCACCGATACAAATTCAAGTTCTCAGGTTCAGGGTCCCATCGACAGTCCCACTCAAAACAACGGTGGCAATTTTTATTCGGGTCAAGTGAGCCAGGAGGGTGTCAGCGCTCCCTTGCAGGCGACAATCAAACATACCGACCTGGCTGGTGAAGCAGACGATCAAGGCGGTGATCTCAGTGCCGGCAAAGGACAAATGGACCGCATGAACAAATTGCTCGACGGGCAGGCAAATGAAATGCAAGCCGGCTTGCAAGGTCAAGATCCCGACATGGCGGATCGAGAACTGCAAGTGGAATGGGACAAGTGGCGCAACCGTTTTCTCTGGTCGGTGCAGTCTGGAGTACAGCAAACTCTCAATTCTCCTGATGACCCGAATCTGCGATATGACCCTAATTCCGGGCAAATGTTGATGAAATTTCCTATGGGTACGGTGGCCTGGTTCAGCTGCAGAGTGACTAAAGACAGACGTATTATAGATGCCAAAATTACCAAGCCTTCGGGTTTTCCCGGCTACGACAGGGCGGTATTAAATGCGGTGCTGATGCTTGATCAAAGCACTATTTTGAAATTTCCGTCCCGTTCTCAACGCCAGCAGGTCTATCAAGATGCCGGCATCAAAACGGCTGAATCCGGAGAACGACAATTCTTCCGCTTCGGAGATGTCGAACGTTACAACGTTCCTTATTAATAAAAATTTGTCACGAGGCAGAGTTGAACTGCCGACCTGGCGGTTATGAGTCGCCCGCTCTAACCTACTGAGCTACCGTGACAGATGTTTTTAGTGTAGCAGTATCTGATTATGCAGACCGCACACAGGATCGTCAAGCTTAATATTTAGTCTGTTTTGTATAGGTGCCCGCGCACCTGTCTGCTTTTCCGGGCTTAAGAGGGAGCGGGGAGTAAAATAGTTGAGAGGTTGTCATTGATAAGGTAACCGGGCTGAATACCTTATTGTTGACAACGTAGGGATTTTTAGAGGATTGATCAGGTTTGCAAGGCGCAGGCTTTTACGAATTCATCGAACAAACATTTGCTTTGTTCGTATTCACGCTCCGGATGCCATTGCACACCAATGAGAAATCTTCTGTCATCAAGTTCAATCGCTTCCACTACTCCGTCTTCGGCCCGGGCAACCACTTTCAGTTTGTCGCCCACGTCTTTGACCGCCTGGTGGTGTGAAGTTGTTACATTGATTTCGGCTTTTTGATAAATCTGCCAGAGCTTGCTTCCTTCTTCCAGGGTGACAAGATGTTTGTTAAAACCGTTTATCCAGCCGTCTGTAGAAGAGTGTTCGACATTGGAATGAGGAAATTGTTTGGGGATATGCTGGATGAGTGAACCGCCCAGAGCCACATTGAATAACTGCGAGCCCAGACAAATCCCAAGAGTGGGCATTT
>CAZEQP010000667.1:0-2732 GCA_964514345.1 uncultured Candidatus Obscuribacterales bacterium | reverse complement strand
GAAATTATCCACTTCGTTTAAACAATTTCCACTTTTCATACGCCACCACAGCCATTACAGCAGCCAGATTCATCGTAATGAAATCAGATGCATTGGTTCTCAAACGAAATCCAACGCAGGGTGTGAAATGTTGATACATATAGTTTTCCAGTGCTCCTAACGCCAGTGCCAGAGCCAGGATTGTCAGATACAGTCGAATGCGTTTGCCCAACTCGTAAGTGCCGAAAAAGAAATTGGTGGCAAGCAGAGGTAGAGCCAACTGCACAAAAACAAAGTAATAGACGGTGACTTCAAGATCACGATAATGTAAATAATCCGGACAAATGAATATCGAAAGAACAGCCACACCTAAAATAAACAGCGCCACATAAAGAGGCGGAATCTTTGCCCAGATGCGCTCAGGCTTTATGGTTTCATCCACTTCGACTGTTTGTTTTTCCAACAAATAAATTGGCAATGTGGCGATCACTGCTGCACAATTTGCAAGCAATAGACTGACCGGATTGAAGCTCAAGATCCCCATGGGCAAAAGAAGAAAGCTGGTGTATAGAATGTTATTGCAAATGAGTACGGCAAAAGTAATTGTGAGGATGAACAATCCGGTTTTGATCTGATCACCGAGCTTCAGTCCGTCGTAAAAATAAGCAGTGGCAGCAACAGTAAGAATTACTGGCAAAGGAACCATAAAGATCAAAGTCACTTCAAAACAGCGGGTGCATAGCGCCGGAATCCACACTCCGGCAATAAATGCCGCCAGAAAAACTGGAACCGCCACTTTCAGGGGACCGGGCTTGAGCGAATAAACTGTTTTTGTAACCATCAGCTATTTGAAACTACCATATCCAGCGTTAAATATTCTAAGGATATACCCTGCGCGATGGTCAAATAGCGGCCGGTAAATGCCGTTTAGCGGTAGAATATCGGCTCTGACCCAGGCAAATTGCAGTGTCAGAGGTATTGAAACCGGAGGATAAATTGTGGCTTCATCCTTATTACCGCCGATAAATTTCAAACAGTGGATTGACGATAACCGTCACCTGCTCAAGCCGCCTGTGGGAAACAAAGTGGTCTGGGAAGACGGCGAATTTATCGTCATGGTAGTAGGCGGACCCAATGCCCGGACAGATTTTCATGTGAATGAGGGTGCTGAATTTTTCCATCAAATAGAAGGCGATATGGTTCTGAAAGTGGTGGATGACGGTAAAATCCGCGATATTCCTATAAAGCAGGGCGAAATATTTTTATTGCCCGGCAACACACCACACAGCCCCTGTAGACCCGACAACACAATCGGTCTTGTCATCGAGCATAAGCGCAGGGAAGGCGAAAAAGACGGATTTATGTGGTTTTGCGACGGTTGCCAGAGCAAACTTTATGAAGAGTTTTTTGTTTTAACCGATATCGCTTCGCAGTTTCCGCCCATATTTGAGCGCTTTTATTCTAACCCCGAAAATTCAACTTGCAAAAAGTGCGGGGTACGCAAGGAAAAACCGGTTAAGCCGGGAGCAGGAGCCGCTTCAGGCAAAATGTAGTTTCCCAAAAGTTATAATTTAAGTTCCACATTTGAGGACCGACGATGACTAAAGAATCAATCACTGACAATATTCCGCAGAAAGTGGAAATAGCGCTTGTGGGAGCGGGGCTTGTCGGATCCCTGGCAGCGATTTATTTGTCGAAGCGTGGATTTGGAATAGATGTGTTTGAGCGGCGTCCGGATATGCGCAATGAAGAAATTGAAGCCGGGCGGTCTATAAATTTAAATATTTCATGCCGCGGAATTGAAGCATTGAAGCGTATCGGTATCGAAAAAAATATTCTGCGCGAAGTCATCCCCATGAAGGGGCGAATGATGCACTCACGCGAAGGTACGCTTACTTACCAACCTTACGGTAAAGACGATTCAGAATTCGGCAATTCGATTTCACGAGCCGGGTTGAATAAATTGCTGATGAGCGAAGCGGAAACAACAGGTAAAGTGCATTTTCACTTTAATCTGAAAGCTATAGCGGCGGATTTCGAAAATAACATTCTCATTTTCGAGCACGGCGCAACCAAAGAAAAAGTGGAGGTGACTGCCAACCTCATTATAGGCTCAGACGGCTCAGCATCAGCTATTCGCAATGCCATGTCCAGCCTGGATGATTTTTCCAGCGATATCGATCCGCTCAATTACGGTTACAAAGAACTGATTATCCCCGCTACCGCCGACGGTGGCTTCCAAATCGATAAAAATGTTTTGCATATCTGGCCGCGCGGCTCTTACATGTTAATCGCTCTGCCTAATTTCGACGGCAGTTTCACTTGCACTCTTTTCATGCCGTATGAGGGTGAAATCAGTTTCCAAAATCTAACCGACAAAAAATCAGTTGATGCATTTTTCCAGGCTCATTTTGCAGATCTTGTGCCTCTGATACCAAATATCGCAGATGTCTTTTTCGCCAACCCCACAGGACATATGGACACCGTACGCTGCTTTCCCTGGAACGTGGGGGGCAGAAGCCTTTTAATTGGAGACGCTTCGCACGGTGTGGTTCCCTTCTTTGGACAGGGAATGAATTGCGGTTTTGAAGATTTGACTGTTTTTGATCAATGTTTTGAAGAACATCTGGCAAATGGAGCCAAACTGGAAACGCTCGAATCGGAAGAGGACTGGAAGCGGTTATTCGAAGACTTTGTCTCGCGCCGCAAAGCCAATTGTGATTCAATCGCCCAGATGGCGCAGGAAAACTTTA
>CAZEQP010000666.1:0-2732 GCA_964514345.1 uncultured Candidatus Obscuribacterales bacterium | reverse complement strand
CGACTCAATAAGTTCTCTATTCAAGGGCTTATCGCTGTCTTCGGCATGGGTCAAGTCAATGAGCACTGGTATAAAATTGGAATTAATTTTTTTGACAATGTCCGGATTTTTAAAATCAGTGCGCTCGCGTTTCTGGCAGGGTGGGCACCACTTTGCGGTGAATTCATAGAGGACAAGACGTTTTCCATTATTTGTCAGTACATCTTTTTGATCTTTAAACTCCTCCGGTGTCAGCCAGTAAATTCCGGTGCCATCACTAACGGTGAACTGGGTGACTTTCCAATAAGCCCTTACTCCGATGGCGGCAATAGCCAAAATAAGAAACCAAAGGGGAAGGTTTAGTGCTGTACGTTCGTTTTTTTTCAAAGAATCACTCAGTACCATATGAAAATTCTCTTTTTGAAAGTGAAAATCCGGCAAAAAACAAAAAAATGACAATATTGGTCAGATAAATCACTATAGTGTATGTGTCTACATAAGTTGCGTTCAGTAATTTCGCCAGATCTAGACTGGATGGAAGCAGATCGCCAAAACTATTTCCCAGAAATATAGCTATTTGTTTGGCTGTTTCCAAAATTTTATTGTCCATCACTCCATAGCTGGAGTACTCGCCAGCCAGACCTCTGCAACCAAGTAGAGTGACCACCCAAATAATGGATATGAGCGGACGTGCACAATGCAGAAACGTGAAAAATGCAGCAAATCCGGCTGAATTTGCAACAATGGTTAGATAATCGAGAAAGCTTACATGTTCTATTTTGAAACCATAAAGAAAGGCAGTCAGCAAACCAAATGTCATGCTCAAACAGAACAAAATGCTCATCCCGGCCAAAGCTCCGGTGAACCGACTTATTGCATAGCAAAATCGGGTCACAGGCCTGGTAAAAAGGAGCGAGAGTGGTTCCGATTCGGCAATCACCTTAAGGGATACAAGTCCGTCACTGACGAACAAATATGATCCCAAAAGTAAAATTGACGGAATTTGAAAAAATGATTTCATCCCCTCAATTGTGTTTTTTTGGAGTTCGGGTGTTAGGTCCGGGTGGACATAAGTCATTTGGATAAATATTGCAAAAGAAGGCAAAAACAGAATCAAAATAAGCGGCAGCCACCTTCTCCAATCCATAAATTTGACATAACAGGTATATGCAAAAATTGCCGGACTGAAGAGAGTGCGAGTTAATTTCATTCTATTTCACTTTGATCCGATTCGGGGTTATTCAAAAACAGTTCAACCAATTCACGTTTTTCAAAGTTGGAACTCCAGACGCGTAGTCCGTTTTGCCCGAGTAGTGAAATGATTTCGGCTGCAGTGTCAATGTCCGGCACGACAAATCGACCGGTGTTATCCACGGTATCAATTAATTTGCAGCCGGATTTATTTTCTATATCTTGAAGTATCGCTTGCTTGTTCAAATTTGTCGGTACCCAATTCAATACCAAGGTCTGACGAATTTGCGATAGATCGGCAACGCGCGAGACTTCCTGAATAATTCCTTTTCTGATGAACGCGATGCGATCGCAAACTCTCTCTACTTCTTGCAGGTGGTGCGAATTCAGCACCACGGTGATTCCATCCTCTTTACATTTCAAAAGCAGCTTGCGAATCAAAATGAATCCCAGTGGATCCATGCCTGAAGTCGGTTCGTCCAGAAAACAAATTCGCGGCCGACCTATAAGTGCCTGGGCAAACCCAATACGCTGCAACATGCCTCGTGACAATTCTCTGATTTTGGTACGCTTAACGTCCACATCAAGCTCAACAAGTCTCAAAACATTTTTAATGGCGGAATTTCTCTCATTTGAGACTCCCTCGCTCAACCAGTGATGAAAGGCAAGAAACTGCTCGATGGTCATCCAACGATTATAGTTCGGACGCTCGGGCAACACACCAATCAACGGCTTTACATCCAGATTGAAAGGTGATTTTCCGGCGATAGACAACGTTCCACTTGAGGGATGGGTAAGCGCCAGAAGACAGCTGAATATCGTAGTTTTACCCGCTCCATTGGGTCCAATCAAGCCGAAAGTTTCGCCTTCCTCCACAGAAAAGGAGGCATTATTCACAGCCTTAATTTTGCCACGGTGATAGTATTTACAAAGCTCTTTTACTTCAACAATATTCAATATGAGTACCAGCCAAGCACAACTACCTGAGAAATTATAATCCAAATTCTCAAAGACGATGGCTTAAATCAAGGAAGTCACCACCATATACTGTTTACCATGAAGTCTTGTAGATAAACTGTCTTCCTTTTTTCAAATACTCCAGCAGCTGCGGTCTCTCCGCTTCATTTTTTGCCACCACATCGAACCAAAAAATTGGCATTTCATCAATAGTACGAGGCCCGAAAAAAACTGTGCGCGGCGGATTATATGGATTATAGGAATTGTTCAAAGTGTTGTCGAAAATATATTCGGCGCGGATGTTAGTGCCTTTAGGCAATTCGACCGGCGTTCTATAACGATAATACATCTGCTTGTTGAAATCCCAGCTCTTAATGTTGATAAGCTTTTCCGCTTGCTCGTTCGGGCGATTGGCCCACGCTTTTATTTCTTTGCACAAATAATGACTATGTGGTGCAACACCCACCAGAAGACAATCAACAGGCATTGTACATTCCATCCAGCTCTGATAATTGGGAGTATTGGCAGTGATTGCAAAATCAAATTTTGACAAACTTATCCGCACCACCACATGCTTAATTTCTGATTTGGATTTCACTAAATGA
>CAZEQP010000665.1:0-2734 GCA_964514345.1 uncultured Candidatus Obscuribacterales bacterium | reverse complement strand
GAAATTTCTTGCGTGATGAAGTGAAGCCTGGCGATCAAATCTTCATTTATCACAGCAACGCCAAAGACAAGAATGGAAAACCGGCGATGGGAATAGCCGGCATTGCTGAGGTATGTAAAGCCGGATATCCCGACCACACGGCATTCGACCCAAAATCTAAATACTATGACCCCAGGAGCAAGCCTGAAAATCCCACCTGGTACATGGTTGACGTAAAATTTGTGAGAAAGCTCGACAGACTTCTCTCTTTGCAAGAATTGAAGTCGCAGCCGGAACTTGAAAAAATGATGCTTGTTCAGACAGGGTCAAGACTTTCTATCCAGCCGGTCAGGTCAAGCGAATGGGATATTGTGCTAAATCTGGAACGAATTAAAAAACACCCCAAATGAGGATTTGAGATGAAGCGAATACTGTATGTGTCGGCAATTTTACTGGGACTTGTCTCTTACTCTCACCATCAGACAAATCTGCCAGTGCTGGCAAAAGATCCCGCCCCCAAAAAAGAAGCTGCTCCCAAGAAAGAGACAGGCAAGCAGGCAGCCACGTCATCTGACGCCTGGGAAATCGACGCTGCTCACTCGGCTGTGAAATTTTCGGTCAAACATATGATGGTTTCCAAAGTGAGTGGAAATTTCGGCAAAGTCGAAGGCAAAGTCAATTATGACGGAAAAAATCTGAACAAAGCCTCAGTTGATGCCACTATTGATGTGACCACAATCGACACGCAAGAGCCCAAACGTGATGAGCACTTGAAAAAGAAAGATTTTCTGGATACTGAAAAATATCCCACCATGAAATTTGTATCCACCAAAGTGAAGCCGACCAAAGGCGGCGCTTTTAATATTGAAGGCAATCTCACCCTGCATGGTGTGACCAAAAAGGTCACACTGAACGCAGAGCCTTTGAGCAAACCGGTTACTTTCAAAGGCAAGCCCCATATGGGAGCCAGCGCCAGGACTAAAATCAATCGCAAAGACTTCGGCGTCTCCTACAATGGCATGTTGGACAACGGTGGAGCCATGGTTGGTGACGACATCAATATCGAAATCGATCTTGAACTTGTAAAAAACACGGAACAGACACAGTCCTAATCGATTAATTAATGACGACCCGGGAAAGGCTTAAAAACAAATTTCTTATCTGGTTCCTGGAAGGCATTCGTCAGAGGGACAGAGAAAAAGAAACACACCAGGACTGGTGGCCAAAAGTGATGTGCCTGACCGGGGTGGATTATTTTTCCACTCTTGGATATCAGCCCGGCATCGCCTATCTGGCAGCCGGGCTGCTTTCTCCTTTTGCCACTTTCATTTTGATCATTCTCACTTTGTTCGGCGCTCTGCCTGTTTATTCAACAGTAAGCCGGATAAGCCCGCATGGTCAGGGCAGTTTGTCATTACTCTCGCGTCTGTTTCCGGGCTGGAGAGGAAAAACTTTTGTATTAGTCCTGCTTGGATTTGCCTGCACCGACTTCATTATTACTATTACTCTCTCTGCTGCCGATGCCACCGCCCACATAGTGGAAAATCCACTTATTCAGCAAGCAGTTCCGGCTTATATGCTCGATAGAGTGGTGATTACCCTTGGGCTTTTAGGACTTCTGGGGATGATTTTTCTTACCGGATTTAAAGAAGCAATCGGGCTTTCCACAATCATTGTAAGCACTTATTTGATAGTAAATGCAGTAACAATAGGCGTTGCACTGGACAGTCTTTTTCACCAGCCGCAATTATTTTTAAACTGGCAGAATCGTTTAACCGGTATGTATCATTCGATCTGGCCGATGATCGGCATGTCCATGCTGGTGTTTCCAAAACTGGCACTTGGCTTATCCGGATTTGAAACAGGTGTGGCAGTCATGCCGCATGTGCGCGGAAATCCGGATGATACACCTGAAAATCCCGCCGGACGCATAAAAAATACACGCAAACTACTGCTTACGGCGGCTCTGATCATGGGCTGTTTGCTCCTCACAAGCAGTCTTGCCACCAGTTTGCTCATTCCGCCTGAAGCCTTTGTCGAAGGTGGAGACGCCAACGGAAGGGCAATTTCATATCTGGCTCATGAATTGCTCGGACACACCTGGGGCAGCGTTTATGACGTGTGCACCATAGCCATATTGTGGTTCGCCGGTGCTTCGGCTTTAGCCGGATTGCTCAATCTGGTACCTCGTTACATGCCGCGGTACGGCATGGCTCCCGGCTGGTCTGCCGCCATGCGCCCGCTTGTTGTGTTTTTCTTGACTGTTGCTTTTGCAGTCACTTTGATTTTCAAAGCTAATGTGGACGCCCAGGCCGGTGCCTACGCCACAGGTGTTCTGGTGCTTATGACCTGTGACTCATTTGCAGTGACACTGACATACAACAAAATCAGCAAAATAAAACGCAATGCCTTCTTAGTCATCACCCTGGTCTTCGGATACACTTTGATTGCAAACATCATTGAAAGACCGGAAGGTTTGCATATAGCCTCATTCTTCATCGGTGCAATACTAATATCGTCGCTTCTTTCTCGCACAGTGAGAGCACTTGAGCTGCGCATACAGAAAGTTTCTTACGATGATGTGGCGGAAAGTTTTTTCCAGGAAGCATTATTGAAAGAAGGTGAAATATCGATTCTTTCGCACCGGCCAGGCGGCATGGAATACACAGCCAAAGAGGCAGAAACAAGACGTGTGCACAAACTGACTCCGGAGGAAGCGCAACTCATATTTCTTGAAGTGACTATAACCGACGCT
>CAZEQP010000664.1:0-2741 GCA_964514345.1 uncultured Candidatus Obscuribacterales bacterium | reverse complement strand
ATGGAAATGTGGCTGCGTCTTCGTAGGAAATATTGATGATGGCTACTTCTCGACTAACCCGCAGCATCAACCGGAGTTAGCCCTTTCGATGTACAAGACTCTGAGAGGAGAGCCGGACCAATCTGGTTCTCCTCATTATTTGGATGTGTGGCCAAAAGAAGGAAAGCTAGTAATCGGAGCTTACGAAAAGGGTGCATTTATTGCTGACCAAAATTTTGGCGACTTACTTGAGCGTGGCGAAGATGCTTTGTTCAAGTCCTTACTGACTCACTATGAAACGAAAGATTTCTTAGCGCTGGCGTTGCACAGCGTGGTTAATTATTCTGCTTTCGCATACTACAAAGATGGCAAATTGAAACGCAGTTTTGCTTGCGCCGCAGACCATGGCATTATCCGGCAAACCGGTGAGATGTTGCCTGAAGAAGCAAAGCAATATGAAAATTCTTTTGAGCGGGATGGCGAGACTCTTTTTACTTGCGTGATGGGCGATGTGATTGAAGAATTTACGATAGATTGCATCGCAGAGGAAATGGTTTTTGATCTGAGTGCCAGACCCTTAGGCAAGCGCATCGACGAATTGGATGAGGACATTTTGCAGACTGAAATTTTTGCAGCAAAAGCAAAAACTGGTGCATCTAGCAGTTCGACCGCCAGACCTGTGACCTCAGAAAAACCTTTCTGGAAGTTCTGGTAGTATTAAGAGGAAAATGAAAGTTAAAAACCTTGCCTTATCTATCATCACAGCGAGTACACTTCTTTTGGGCTCGGCTGTAACCGCTGAAGAATTGCCGAGCGGACCCGATACAGGAAGTCCCGACACACCTTTTGGGCATCTTGGAGCGTCTTTCGGAGCTTTCTCGTCAGGCAGATATGAAGAAGCACTAAAAGAGGTCAATATCGTTCTTGAGTCCAAAGATGAGAATGCCATCCTCAATGCGCACATGCAGAAAGGAAAAATTCTTGCCGCGATGAAAAACTACACTGAAGCGATTCAAGAATTTTCTAAATTTCTGGAAGCTGCACCCTGGGCGGAAGACGGGTATCTTGAACGGTCTGAAGCCTACAAAATGACCAATGATTCGGAACATGCAAAAGCGGACAGGCAGAAAGGGCTTCTTTGTCGTGGAATACGAGAAGTCGATTATAATCAGTTTCCTGCTGCGATAAAGACTTTTGATGAAGCGCAAAAAGAAGGCTTGAAGAATTACGATGTTTATCTCTGGCGCGGCGCTGCTCATCTGTTAAATGACGAGTTTCAAGACGCTCGCACTGATTTCACCACCGCTTGGTCTTTTAAGAAAGATGGAGAGAAGTATTGGTCTCAGCGTGTGAAAGATGCTGAGTATGATTTTGCGCATCAAGTTAAAGACCCCAAAAAGAAATGGGCGATGGCGTGCTCGGCGATTCAAATTCTTGAAGCTAAACGCTGCTTGAAGTCTCTGCCTGGTCTGGAGTTGACCCCGGAAAGAGTCGAGAGCGAGAAAAAATTGCTTGAGTCTAAGTGGAAAGTTTTCACAAAAGCAGACTTGTTGAGAGTCGTCTCAACCCAAATAGCTAAAGGCGAAAGTTACGCCAAGTCTGACAAAAAACTGCTTGCATGGCATCTGAGCAATGCCATTTATTTGATTCGGCAAGGATTTATCGCAGGATACATCCGTGAAGATGAAGCCTGGCCGTTGATAGTTCAGACCGCTAAACAAATTCAAGGTAGCTTTGAAAGCTGGGAAAAGTTTGGAGAAGCTTATATGGCCAGTCGAGAAACCACGGACAAAGAGACTTTTGATAAAACGAAACGACCGCATGATCAAGCGTTTAGAAGACTGACAATGGATCCCCGCAGTCCGTGGAAAGAGATTCGCTGGGACACACAGCTTTAGTTATGGGAATCAGAAATTATCTAATCGAGGGCGTTTCCGGTGCCGGCAAAACCACGGTCGCCGAAGAATTACAGCGTCGGGGTTGCCATGTTGTTCATGGTGACAGAGAATTGGCGTATCAAGGCGATCCCGAAACAGGCATTCCGACTGATGGTCTCACACACGAGCACCACATCTGGTATGTGGATAAAGTAAAAGCCATAGTCGCAAACAAAGACGAGCCGGTCACATTCTTTTGTGGTGGTTCCAGAAATTTTTCAAAGTTCATAGATCTTTTCGATGGTGTTTTTGTTCTTGATGTAGACGTGGATACTTTGAAGACTAGGCTTGACGCGCGATCGCAAGATGAGTGGGGCTCAACACAATCAGAGCGCGAACTCATTCTGCGCCTTCATCAAACAAAGGAAGACATTCCGAAAGACGCCTTCAACATCGATTCCACCGCGCCGCTAGAGAAGGTTGTTGACGAGATTCTGCGTCAAATTTTTTGATCAAGCAATAGCACCACTTTCCAGCCTAACTACCGCAAACTTGTCTCCTTGCCTTTCCACCTCAAATCTGCGCAGTGGTCTTCCCCCACGTCCGCGAATTGAACATGCATCATTGGCTACATCCCACATGCTGTTGTCGCATGGACAAATGAATACAGGAGTTTCGCGTCTGCAGCAACAACTTGCCGCATCCGGAGCGCATCCGCAATTTTCAAGATAGTTCAATCTGTAGTTGACGATACAGCCACCCCTCGGGCATATTCGACTGTAAGCCACGATCTCATCGCTGGGAAGACGCAGTATAAAACCCGGAATATTTCGAATCACTTCCTTTTCCGGATTATAAGTGGAGATTTTCATGCCGTACATGAAT
>CAZEQP010000663.1:0-2741 GCA_964514345.1 uncultured Candidatus Obscuribacterales bacterium | reverse complement strand
ATTTTCGTAATACTTCACGAGAAACCTTCCACCCTCTATAGAATAGGCGTGCAAGCCGTCATTATACTTAGAAATGTCCGCGGAAAAAAACCAACACTCACAATTTGTGTATCGCAAAAAGGACCTTGACCAGAAAAAGTGGGATCCTGCCCACGAGCTCGGTCTGCCCGGTCAATATCCTTTCACACGCGGCATACATCGCTCGATGTATCGCTCCAAGCTCTGGACAATGCGCCAGTATGCCGGCTTCGGCAACGCCGCTCAGACCAACAAACGATTTAGATATCTTTTAGACAACGGTCAAACCGGGCTCTCTGTGGCTTTTGACCTGCCCACACAAATGGGCATAGACTCGGACGACCCGCGGGCGCTGGGCGAAGTCGGGCGCACCGGTGTCGCCATCGACACACTTGCCGACATGGAATTGTTATTTGACCAAATTAACCTTGCCGAAGTTTCCACTTCTATGACTATCAATGCCACCAGCGCCATTCTGCTTTGCATGTATAGAGCGGTAGGGAAAAAACAAGGCGTGGAGCCGGCTTTGCTCAAAGGTACAATTCAAAACGACATTCTCAAAGAATATCAAGCGCGCAATACTTACATTTTTCCGCCTAAAGGCTCGATGCGTCTTATCACAGATATTTTTGAGTTCTGCTCCAAAGACATGCCCAACTGGAACTCTATTTCAATTAGCGGATACCACATTCGTGAAGCCGGAGCCACAGCCGCTCAGGAAGTAGCTTTTACTCTGGCTAATGCCATCGCTTATGTGGAGGCGGCAATATCAAAAGGCTTAAAAGTGGACGATATAGCGCCTCGTCTATCATTTTTCTTTGTGGCGCAAATGGACTTCATGGAAGAAATAGCCAAGTTCAGGGCGGCCCGCAGACTCTGGGCAAAAATAATGAAAGAAAGATTCAACGCTAAAGACGAGCGTTCGCTGATGCTGCGCTTTCACACTCAGACAGCAGGCTCCAGTCTCACTTTACAGCAACCGGACAATAACATTGTAAGAACAACAATCGAGGCTCTGGCTGCCGTTCTTGGCGGCACACAGTCTTTGCACACAAATTCTAAAGACGAAGCACTGGGCTTGCCCACTGAAGCTTCAGCGCTGACAGCTTTGCGCACGCAACAAATAATCGGTTATGAAAGAGGTGTCACTAATGTTGTAGACCCTTGTGCCGGCTCCTTTTTCATAGAAGACCTGACCGACAAAATGGAAGCGGCGGTGCTTGAATATCTGGATAAAATCGAGAAAATGGGCGGGGCTGTGAAAGCTATTGAAGCCGGTTATATCCAAAAAGAAATTGAAAATTCGGCTTATCAATATCACAAAGACGTGGAAGGCAAGCACAAAACAGTAGTGGGAGTGAATGACTTCATAGATGCCATAGACAGGTCCGAACAGATTCCTGTGCTGAGAGTGGATCCCGGTCTTGAAGGTGAGCAAAAATCAAGTCTGGCCGCAGTAAAATCAAAGCGTGATCAGTCAAAAGTGGATGCTACTCTGGAAAAACTGCTTGCCTGCGCCGAAAAAGAAGACGAAAATTTATTGCCTTATATATGTGACGCGGTTGAAGCCTACGCCTCAGTCGGTGAAATTTCAAACACCTTAAGAAAAGCCTTTGGAAAGTTCCGCCCCTCTCTATCTTTTTAGGAATCTGAATCAAGTATGACACCACTGGTTTCAATAGTCATAGTAAATTGGAAAACGCCGGAGCTGCTCATCTCCTGCCTGGATTCGATCAAAAAGAATGACGCCGGCAATAAGAATTTCGAATTGCTCATTGTCGACAACAACTCGCAAGACGGCTCTGTAGAGCTCATTTCAAAAAATCATCCTGATGCGTTTTTACTGGCCAACGATAAAAATTTAGGCTTTTCCATAGCTTGCAATCAGGTTATTCCAAAAGCCAAAGGCAAATATGTTTTGCTTTTAAATCCGGACACACTTGTCGAAAACAACGCCATATCTAAGATGGCAGAGTTTCTTGATCAAAGAGCAGAGTGCGGAGCTGTCGGTCCTAAAGTTTTAAACCCTGATGGTACCTTGCAATTGGCTTGCCGCAGATCTTTTCCCAGCCTGGAAGCAGCTTTTTTCCGTGTAACTTATTTGAGCCGGCTTTTCCCCAAAAACAAGACTTTCGCCAAATACAATCTCACTCACGCAGATCCAGATGAAGAATTGGAAGTGGATGCCCTGTCAGGTTCAGCCATGATGGTCAGAAAAGACATCATCGACAAAATAGGTCTTCTGGATGAAGACATATTTATGTTCGGCGAAGACATCGACTGGTGCTGGCGTGTGAAAGAAGCCGGTTATAAGGTGATTTATTTTCCTTCCAGTGTGGTTTATCACATACATGGAGCCTCAAGCCGGTTGAGACCGTTTGGTGCCACAGTAAATTTGCACAAAGGCATGGAAGTTTTTTACAAGAAACACTATGCTAAACAATACTGGGCCCCGATAAACCTACTGGTGTATGCTGCCATCTGGACAAGGGCCGGTCTTTTTATTGTGGTGAATGGGCTCAAATCACTCACTGACAACAAAAAGAAAGAGGCTATTGACAAACAAATTGCTGTCTTGAATTCAAAAGAGAAAGCAGAAGAACTCGAAACACCGGTTAAATAACAAAGCTCAATTAGCAAAAATGGCACCCCCCAATACTAACGGTAATAATTCAGTCCTGGTCACCGGAGCCTCCGGAATGATCGGGCGTCAAGTAGTCGAC
>CAZEQP010000662.1:0-2741 GCA_964514345.1 uncultured Candidatus Obscuribacterales bacterium | reverse complement strand
AACAGGTAATGCCGGCAAGCCCGACGTCGCAATTGAAATGCTCAAAAAAGTCGATGCAGACTCAACTTTTAAGGCGCAGGCCGGAGAACTCATAGTCAAATTCTCAGGCAACAAGCCCACCAAAGGCGGCGGCAAACGCAGAAAACGCCCGCGTCACTGATTATTTAGGTTACTCGTCCCGCCACTTGCCCATAGAACGGAATTTATCCTGACGGTCTTTGCGCACCGCCTGCGCATCAAGCTTCACCAGTTCTTTCAGTTGAGCGACGATAGCTGTTTTTGCCGCTCTGGCTGCAGCATCGGTGTCTTTGTGAGCGCCGCCCAGAGGTTCGGTTATGATACCGTCTATAACACCAAGCTCTTTGATTTCGCGGGCGGTGATTTTCATAGCCTGCGCTGCATCGGATATTTTGTCGGCAGAACGCCAGAGTATGGAAGCGCAGCCCTCAGGAGAAATAACCGAATAAACAGAATGTTCGAACATCAAAATACGATTGGCCACACCTATAGCCAGAGCGCCGCCGGAGCCGCCTTCGCCTGTGACCACAGCCACAACAGGAACAGTCAAACCGGACAATTCAAGCAAATTGATGGCAATGGCTTGAGCCTGATTATGCTCTTCGGCCGCCAGACCCGGATAAGCTCCCGGTGTATCTATGAGTGTGACAATGGGAAGACCGAATTTTTCGGCATGCTTGAACAAACGTAAAGCTTTGGCATAACCTTCCGGTTGCGGCATACCGAAATTGCAACTTTGTTTTTCTTTGATACCACGCCCTTTCTGGGTGCCCACCGCCACCACTTTCAATTCAGGGTCTATGTTGAGCAAGCCGCCCACCATTGCCTGATCGTCTGTACCGTGACGGTCTCCGTGCAGTTCTATCCATTCGGGATCCCAGCGTTCAAAATAATCACGAGTATAAGGACGCTCCGGATGTCTGGCAATAGCCAGACGATCTATGGGACGCAGATTTGAATAAAGTGATTTTCTCAGACTGGTATATTGCTCTTTAAGATGTCGAATTTCAGGCTCCAGATCCGACTGTTCGACAAGCTGCGCTTCCAGATTTTCAATCTGTTGAGCCAGAACATTCAATGGTTTTTCAAATTCGAGCGGTACTTGTTTTTTGCTTGGTTCAGCCATTATTTAGCACCTGCATTTTTGTCTCGTCTTGTAGATGCAACGAGGGCTTTATCCTTTTCCCGAGCTGAGGCGGGCCGTTGATGGAACTCAATCAGTTTGGCAATTTTGTCTTTCAGCTCGTTACGATGAACGACCATATCTACCTGACCGTGCTTGAGCAAATATTCGGCTGTTTGAAAATCAGCCGGCAATTTCTGTCTGATTGTTTGCTCGATAACACGTCTACCGGCAAAACCAATTCGGGCACCCGGTTCGGCAATAATGATGTCGCCGAGCATGGCAAAACTGGCTGTAACACCGCCAAAAGTTGGTTCACTCAAAATCGAAATAAATAAATTTCCGCCATCTGCAAAAGATTTAAGCGCAGAACTGGTTTTGGCCAATTGCATCAAACTTAAAATACCTTCTTGCATCCGTGCCCCACCGGAACTCGAAATAATGATGAGAGGGCAGGATAATTCCATGGCGCGCTCTACAAGACGAGCCACCTTTTCTCCTACAACAGAGCCCATTGAACCGCCGAAGAAAGCAAAATCCATTACGCCTAGAGCAGCCAGATGACCGTTCATTTTGCAGGTTCCGGTCATGATAGCTTCCACCACACCGGACTTCTTCTCGGCAGATACCTGACGTTTGCGATAACTTTCAGTGTCTACGAATTCAAGTGGATCCGACGAACGCATCTCAGCATCTATTTCTTCAAAAGTGCCTGGATCGGCAAGCTGTTCAATGCGGTCGGGTGCACCAATGCAAAAATGATACTGGCAGTGAGGACAAACTTGCAGATTGGTCCTCAAGTCCCTGGTGTAAAGCAGCTCACGACACTGGAAACAGCGTTTCCACAGAGCACAGTAGTCTTCCGTGGGAAGAAGCTGTTTTACTTCTAAATTTTCTCGCTCACGACGCTCGCGCCGTTTAGCGAACCAGTCTTTCAAATCCATTGGGGAATTATATCACTGCCCGATTTATACTTAGCTGTTATGACCGTTCATCGCTTCATAGTGGCAAAAGAATATATCGATGAGGCTAATGCTCTTGTCACCCTGACAAATGCCGGGCAAGTGCATCAGATTTCAAAAGTCTTGAGAGCAAAGCCGGGCCAGATTTTGCAAATACTGGACGGGGAAGGCAATCTTTATATATGTAGTTTGCAGCAACTAGCAAGAAGCCAAGTGCTCGCCCGGATTGAGGAAATTGAAAGAGAGTCTCAAGACCCTTTGCGACTGAAAACTTGTGTTGTTCTTTCATTGCTCAAAGGAGACCAGTTTGAATTCACTTTGCAAAAGCTGACTGAAATTGGGGTTTCTTTCATCATCCCCTGCCTGACCAAACATACAGTGGTGAAATTGAAAGGTGAGGATCTTGAAAAGAGGTATGAACGCTGGTTATCAATAGTGCGTGAAGCAACCGAGCAAAGTGAAGGCTTTCGTCCGCCTCAAATTGATCGTCCCCGCTTGCTTCTAGAAACACTCAGCAGTCTTGCCTTGCAAAAAGACAATTTCAATATTTTTTTGGCTGAAAGAGGCACCTCTCCACCACTCTTGAATTTGTTCGAATCGAATTTGAAAGAGCAAGAACGATACAAAAGAGTGAATTT
>CAZEQP010000661.1:0-2744 GCA_964514345.1 uncultured Candidatus Obscuribacterales bacterium | reverse complement strand
AAGAGACAGGATTTCCAGCCGAATACAAAGAACTTTTCTTCTGTCCTATCGGCATTCAAGTGGGAAACAACTCACCTCAGGAAATCGCCATCAGTGTCGCCGCCCAACTTTTGAGCGAACGAGACCGTTTAAGCAAGGGGCAATCGGGTGAGCGATGAGCCAGAGTTACGATTTTACGTTTGTCACTTATAGTGATTTGCCGGAGCTGGATCCTGATGACAGGCTGGCTCTAAATGTTTTAATTGCTCAAGGATTCAAATGCACATACGCCGACTGGCGTAACATAGAGTTTGACTGGTTGAATGCCGGTAAATGCGTGTTGCGCTCGACCTGGGACTATCACCTGCATTACAGTCAGTTTCTCGCCTTTTGCAAGTCTCTAGGAAATCGGCTGGTGAATAATTTTAGTTTAGTCGAGTGGAACAGTGACAAAACCTACATGCTTGAGCTTGAACAAAAAAAAATTGCAATCGTTCCTTCCATTATGGCTTTGAAAGGCGAACCCCTGGAAGAGCTGCCTCCGTGCGAGTGGCAAACAGTCATAGTAAAACCGACAATTGGCCTTGCTACTTATGGAGTAAAAAAGTTTTCTTTGCCTCGCCAGATAGACGAATATAGAGTCCACATGCGCGAGTTGTGCCAGAAACACGCTGTGCTAATTCAAAAATTTATGCCTGAAGTGATGGAATACGGCGAGCGATCACTGATGTATTTTAACGGTGAATACAGTCATGCTGTGAGAAAAAGTCCTTTTCAGGCTTTGGCTCACGCAGGCGGAGCGGGAGAAGAGGCGGCAAAAGCAAGCAACGAAGAAGTCGCTTTCGGGCACAAAGTATTGAATACACTTGAAACCACGCCTGTTTATGCCAGAGTGGACATAGTGCCTGGGGATAATGGCAAGCCTCTGTTGATGGAGCTTGAGCTGGTTGAACCCAGCTTGTTTCTGGGGTTTGAATCAGGCGCGGCCGAGCGTTTTGCCGAGGCATTGAAGAATGCCGTGCCCCAGGGTATTGGTTGATTGTAAGAAGAAAGCCGCTCAAGAAGGTTATGCCATCCTCCGGGTCAGGTTGCAGGTTTGCTAAACGGCGGGTAGCATCGAACTATGCAAAAATTGTTAAACATTGTCGTTGTTGTCTTATTCATAGTTTGCTTCAGCAAAGCCCTTACTGCAAAGCCGTTAACAGAGCCAATCCTGAATGATTGGCCGGTAATTAAGTTTAATCGTGAATCGGTGGATCTCGGAAAAGTAAAAGAAGGAGTTGTGATTTATCGTTCTTTCAAAGTGAAAAATATCGGAAGAAAAGTACTGAAAATTCTTGAAACTAAGTCTACATGCGGTTGCACCGTGCCGGATATAAAAAGAAACATTCTGTCTCCGGGCGAAAGCACCATACTCAAAGTTCTCATAGATACCTCAATGAAACAGAATAAAGTGATCAAAACACTGGACGTATTCAGCAACGATCCGGCAAGATCAAAGGTAGTACTGTCGTTTTCCATGGATGTCGAGAATAGACATAAAAATTTGTCTGAAGGAGGCAAGTCAAAGATTCTGTCCGATGAGAAGTGTATGACGTGCCATGTTTACAACGGTGTAGGTACATTCGGCAAAGACCTTTATGAAGCCGACTGTGCAATGTGTCACGGGGAAAAAGGAGAGGGCGCGACCGGACCCAATCTTCTAATGGGAGGATATAAAGTTTTACTCCTGGCAGAGCGACGCAGAAAGATCATTGCGTGCGGAAGCAACCAAAGTAACGCTATGCCGGGCTTTGAATACACTTGCGGCGGGCCGCTTTCAAGCGAACAAATAGACTCGCTTATCGAATATTTAAAAAAATTGAGTGAAGAGAAAAATCCTCATCCCGGGGTTGAGCAGCACTAGCTGAGCTAAGTACCGCCCCGGATGTCAGGCGCTTAAGCTTCTCTCATTGCCTGAATTTAGCCATTTTTAGACTGGAATTTGACAGGTCATTTTTGTCAGGATGCCTGTATCTCTTTTTTTCTTTATGTCAGGAATTTCTTTACCAGTTACCAGTTTCCATTTCAAAAATCATTTCTTGCCAATACAACTGTGATTCACATATGAGTCACTGAAAGGAAAATGATCATGGACTTATACCTGGCGATAATCCTGCCCTCACTGCTATTGCTGGTGGTGGCGCTCGGTTATCTGGCTACCGTATTCGAACCTTACTGGGCGGTCAACACCGAAGAAGGGCGTGAACTTCTACGCTATCACTCCGGCGACCCCAAGCTGAGACATATAGTCACTTACTGGACTGTTCAGCTTCTGGATCTGCCCGAAGGTCGATTCAACAACTCGAAAGAAGCGCGTGAGCTCTTCAATCAGCTGCACTATCTTCTGGTTCACCACCGCTTCATCTTTGGCGATGACCCGCGCACCATGCGTTTCGGCGGCGGGCACGCACATCGTCTTTTGCGGCGGGCTCTTTCACTGACCAAGCTCAGTGCAGTTCCGCGCAGTGAAATGCTCGGCCTGATTATCAAGCCGGATCTAGTGACCACACTCAGCGGTGAAGTGATCTGGGAGGGGCTGCCGCAGGAATACAAGTCGCGTTTCAACGACATGTATTACGAGCCCTGATTTGTTGTGATGGTGGAGAGGCGCAGTAGGCATGCTTCTCCACCATTGCCGTGCGAAATCCTACAATTTTTTTGAAACGCAAATACTAAAAGGAATAGTAGAAACGGTTCAAAACGTAAGTATTCGGTGAACACCG
>CAZEQP010000660.1:0-2745 GCA_964514345.1 uncultured Candidatus Obscuribacterales bacterium | reverse complement strand
TTTATGATTTTGGCTTGATGCCCGACGGTCAACCTTATATTGTGACTGAGTTTCTGGCAGGCACATCACTTGCCGAATTGCTCAGAATAAGAGGAATTTTGACCATTAAAGAGGCTTTGCCTTTTATCGAACAAGTTTGTGCCGGTGTGGGAGAAGCGCATCGCTGCCGGGTTATACACAGAGACTTGAAGCCGGACAATATAGTCATGCAATCTATTGATGTGAACGCTCCTATGGACACTGTCGACCTCATTAAACCAAATACTGTGCGTGTGGTGGATTTCGGCGTGTCCAAAATGTGGAGCGAAGCCGGCAGTTCATCAGCTTCTTTGACTATGGAAGGAAAAGTCTGCGGCTCACCTGCTTATATGAGCCCGGAGCAGTGTAAGGGTCTTGAAACAGATTATCGCTCCGACATTTATTCACTGGGAATTGTTTTCTTTGAAGTGCTCACCGGTCAGCGTCCATTTTTTGCCAATGACTTGATGGCGCTCATGCTCATGCACGTCAACAAAGAACCGCCCTCCATCGGTGAAGTGATGCCTGAAATCACTTTTCCCCCTGCTCTTTCAGGTGTGATAGGAAAAGCTTTGAGCAAAAATCCGGACGATCGCCAGCGCTCGGCAGATGAGTTATGGAGAGAAATCGAAGCCGCCTGCAAAGGTAAAAAAGTCGTCATCGAGCCTCCCAAAGAAGAAACGCTTGAATGGAAAACATTCACAGGCGCAGGCAATGTCATGTCCGCTGCTCCCATGAGTCAGCAAAGACAGTCTGAAAGCACCGCCGGAATGATGATGACCGACTGGACCAAGACCACTATGCAATTCGACGCACTGGGAAGCAAGAAAAAGAAATTCAATTTCACTTTGAAGCAAGCCAAAAATGTTTTCTACGTAGCTCTTTTGATTTTCACTGTTCAATTCTTACTGACAAATTATTCCAGATGGAACGATACCAAAGTTGCTAAAGACCTGCTGGCCAAGCACAATTACGAAGGCTGCATTCAAGTTCTGGAAAGTCTGGAGAAAAAAGGCGGGCTGCCTAAAGAAGCTCAAAACGATCTCGACACTGCCTATTTAAAACAGTCTACTGCTTACGCCAAAAAACGCGAATATGACAAAGCGCTCGATTTGCTCGACAAAATATCTTCCAACTCAAAACTTTCAAAACAAGTACAGCGTGACAGAAGGCGCTATGAAGCTTTGAACCGTTGATGAGTCATTTAGAAAAGCATCCTGACTCAGGCAAAATATTCAAAATAAATCTGGGACCGCAAGAAGATTTAAAAGCTATTTATGACATTACTTTGAATGGTCAAGAAATTACTTTAGTCGATTGGGCCGACAGACTCGAAATCGATGATGATTTTAGAGACCAATCAAAAAATGTTGGATTGATGTTTTTCATTCATCGCTGTTTTCCTGATTTCGAGCCTGAAGATTGGGAAAATGTTTCAATCAAAGACATAGATCTTGATGGTGTTGTTTATGGCTGGAAAACCCTGGCTTTTGAAGACAATTCAATTCAAGAAATAGTCTTGGTGCGAGAATCAGAGCTTCAATCGGTTCATTAATACCGCAACAAACTCTAATCAGAAGTGAGATTATGTCGAAGATATAATTTCTGCTCTTTATAAAGTTACTCATACAATCTTTTTTATAGCTTTAATTTTATAAGCTAATTTTGGAACCGAAACAAAAGATTGTCTCACTTTATACAAGGAGACAGACCTGTCCTTCTCAATGAAAAAGACAGCCATAATGCCCGAGGTCCTGTGGGTTTAAAATGGCTGTCTTTAGTATTATTCACGCGGGTTAAGGGCGTGACTTCAGCAAAAGCTAAAGCTAACTTTTTGGGATAGTGGATGAATAGCACGAAGGTGATCTGTCGATGCCGACATTTAATCTTTGGGCAGTTCAGTCCATAGACTCAAGCAATTCGACCATTTCGAGAGCCAGGACATTCCAGCTCATGAATTGAGGCGCCCAGAGAGGATATCCATGAATAGCATCGTAATTTTCAAAGAGGGTGCCTGTTTTATAAATTCCATCAAGCATTGTGCCCAAACATCTTCTTGAAATTTCGGCGGCGTCTTTGTTATATCCCATTCGTCTGAGACAACGCACAACCAGAGCATTAGGCAAAACCCACATTGGTCCCTGCCAGTTGGAAACAATCGCCCGACCGTAAAGACCGCGTTTTGCCTGGTTGCACAATCTTTCAGAGGCTGCAACAGACATGATACCTGCATTGTTTAGAAAGTGCTCTTTGTTTAAAATATTGCTTTCAATGACAGTCTTTGCATTGGTCTGTGAGCAAGCACCCATCAAAGCCGGAACAAGAGAGGTCCAGCTTCTAATTTTGACATGTTGTCCAGTTTTAGTGTCAAAGTTGCAGTGCAGTCCCAACTCTTCCACCCACAAATATTTGTCTATTGCCGCTGCCAGCTCTTTTGCCATGTCAGCATACTTTTCGGCGCCTGAAGAGTCACCATTGGCGGTGTATAACTCTTCCATCGCTTTATACTCGGCATAAATATAACCACACAGGTCACAAGCAATCAGCCTGGCGTCAGGAAAATCACCGACATTTTCATTTGTGTCTTTGCTCGCTTCAAGCGGATACAAGAGCGAATAGTTATTGTCCACACCCGATTCAAGAACATTACGCCAGTGAAAAAGTCCGTTGATGCTTGAGCGATGTGTTTTAAAATAGTTCAAATATTTATCAAGTGAGACAAGCAAA
>CAZEQP010000659.1:0-2746 GCA_964514345.1 uncultured Candidatus Obscuribacterales bacterium | reverse complement strand
GGGAGCGGCAGCTATTCCTTCCAGATATTTTTTCTCGGCTTCGTCATATTTGCCTGCTTGCTGCAAATTAACAGCGTCAGTATAAGCCTGTTGCATTGCAGCAGATTTTTCAGCTTCGGCTTTGGTCTGGATTTTCTGCACTGCACTGGGATTGGCTTTTAGAGCGTCAATTCGCTGTTGGGCTGCGGATCTGTATGCACCTGCATTTGAAGTTTGCAAATATTTCTGGTAGGTGGAAATAGCTTTGGCACCATTGCCGTCTGTTTCATCGAGCATGCCTAAGAAATACAAGTTATCCGCTTTGGCTTTGCCGCCGATACGGAATCCATTGTCATAAGCCTGGCGTGCGCCGGCGAAATTGCCCATAAACTGATATGAGGCAGCTAAAAATGTATAAGCGTCTGCATTATTAGGTTGCAATGCCAGGGCTTCCTGATATTTGGCGGCTGCTGTTTGATAGTCGGCGGCACCATAAGCTTTATTGGCTTCGTCGATTATTGGAGCAACTTTCTGTGCGATTGCGCTTTCCATTGCGTTTTTTATTTGTTCAGTCAGTTGAGCGTTGTTTGAAATGGTCAGGGCTTGTTTATAACTTGCCACTGCATTGTCAAAATCACCTTTGCCCTGGAAGGCGGTGCCCAGCGCATAAGCGTATGCCGGTTCTTTAGGCATTGCTTGCGCGGCTGCCTGGTATTGTTTTATTGCTTCATCATAATTGCTCGCTTTTTGTGCATTCACACCAGCTTCATAAGAAGCGGTGGCAGTGGCGGAGTTGGCTCTATCAGCCGAACTTGCAAGTTTTTGAGTATCATTGGCGTTTTTGGTGAGAGCATCCAGTCTTTCTTTCGCCAGTTGATAATATTGACCGCCGGGAGCTTTTTGCACATAAGTGGCGTATTCGCCTTTAGCTTTTTGACCCTGACCGAAGTTTTCATCAATGGCGGCGATTAGATACAAATTGCCGACTTCGCCTTTACTATCCAGGTCATATCCTTTTTGATAAGCATTGCGTGCTTGATCAAAAGCGTCTGTTTGTTGGAAACAAACCCCCAGGTTGGTCCAGACCCTGGCGTTATTGGGCACTAGTTTCACAACTTGTTGATACAAAGGAATGGCACCGGCAAGATCGCCTTTAGTTTGTTTTTCTACAGCCTGATCGACTAAAGGTGCGGCTTGATCTTGATAAACAGAGGCGATGGCTTTGTCTATATAATCACCTTTTGGTTCCATAGCTTTTGCTTTTGTATACCAGAGCAAAGCATTTTCATAGTCGTCTTTGGCTTGATATGCGGTTCCTAAGCTATAGACATAGTCCACTTCTTTTGCGTTTTTGGCAATTGCTTCCTGATATTTGGCGATTGCTTGATCGTATTGTTTGTCCTGCTGCATTTTGACAGCAGCTGCATAAGCGTCGGCTGCATCTTTTTCTGTTGCCAGTTGCGATTCTGATTTGATTTTGATGGTGGCTGTTATGTCTTTTGATAAAGCGGCAATTCTAGCTTTGGCAACAGCAGCGTTGGTGCCGTTTGGTGCTTGAGCCAGGTAATTTTTGTATGATGCCACCGCATCGCCACCATTGCCGTAATGTTCCTGAATGGTGCCAATGTAATACAAATCGTCGACCCGACCTTTGGGATCCAGTTTGTAAGCTTTTTCATATGAAAGCTGGGCAGAGCGATAGTCTTCCATCGAATACTGAGCAGCACCCATATTGAACCAGAGCTCATCGTTATCAGGCGAATCAGGCCGAATAGCCAGAGCCTGTTGATAGAGATTTATCGCTTCTCTGTATTTCTTTTCTTTGTGCGCGGCAAGAGCTTGTTTGATAACAGGACTTGCTTTTTCATCAAGAGCAGCAGAAAGTGCGTCGGCATATTGTTTTGATTTTGGATCCAGTTTGGTTGCCAGTCTGTATTCGTCTATTGCACCGTCTATGTCTTTTTTGCCTTCAAGAGCGGCACCGATATTAAAGTGAATGGCAGGATCGTTCTGATCTTTTTTCAGCAATTCTTGAAAGCGCGCAAGTGCCTCGTCGAATTTTCCGGCTTTGAAAAGACTGTCGGCATCTTTGTTCAATGTTATGATGCGCTGCTCTTCCTTGTATTTGTTGCAGGCTTGCAGACCTTCCATGGCGCCTTTGTTCGAAGGATCTATACGCAGACCCTTTTGATAAGCGTCCATGGCATTGTCATAATCCTTTTTAGCTTGAAAGGCAGAACCCATATTCACATAAATGACCGCGTTATTTGGATCTGCTTGCAAAGCCAATTTGTATTCTTCAATAGCCTGGTCATAAAGATTTTTGGCTTGCAGGTCGACACCGAGGTTGATATGTTTGTCCACTTCCGCCTTTTTCATCACGGCTGGAAGTTTGGCAAGCAAGTCTTGAGCGATAGGATTATTTCCGCGCGAAAATCTTATTGCTTGTTTGTATTCTTCCTGAGCCTGAGCAAAATCTCCGCGATATTGCAGAGCCTGTCCCATACCAATATGGTTTTCAGGGGCGGTGGGGTTGGCTTGTATAGCTGCCGACCAACCGGCAACCAGGGCGTCGAGCACGTCTGAGTCGTTCGGGTTTAAGGTCAACGCTCGACTGTAGGCTTTGATGGCGCTGGCCACATCTTTTTTAGCCTGAAACGCCTGACCTATTTTTACTTCCAATCCGGCAGTGTCATTCGTGCGGCTGGCAGCCTGATACTCAGTGACAGCCTGATCAATTCGTCCCTGCACTCGCAGAACCGCGCCC
>CAZEQP010000658.1:0-2754 GCA_964514345.1 uncultured Candidatus Obscuribacterales bacterium | reverse complement strand
ATGGCGGAAGGCTTGTCGGCAGGCAAGGGAGCCGGCGCGCTGCCGGCCGGCGTGGCGAAGCTGGCGCTGGCACAGGGATTTGGCGCCGTGATGCTGTATGGCGGCATAGCCGCCTGCCTGGCCGAGCCAAGCAGGTCGGATGCCTCCAGAGCCTGCGCTAAAGACAGCGGGCAAGCAAACACCATGCCGGCCAGTAAAAAAGGAATGAGGGAGTAGGGTGACTTTGACATCGAATCATGAAAGTTTACCAAAAAACTTTTCTTTTAGTAGAGAGTAATAGTTGAACTTTAGTGGGTATGGATTTAAATAAGGTTGTTTTGGTGGGGAAATTTTTGCATGGCTAAAGAGAATAAAAAGAATAACGAAGCGGTAGCCACACTGCACGACAATACCATTAGCCCCCGAGACAAACGCAGAGCCCGCGGGCAAGTGTTGCGCGAAGCAGTGCCCTTCACCAAACATGCCGACTGGAGCATTAATCCGGACAGACCCAATGTCATAGATGTTTTGCGTTCGGCCGAGGTGGGGCGTATTGAAGAACTGGTCCCAATTCGTTATGGGCGCATGATGAAAACACCCTTTACCTTTTTCCGCGGCGCTGCCGACATCATGGCTTACGACCTTTCACACACACCCAATATTAAAACTTTCGTCCAGGTTTGCGGCGATGCGCATGCCCTCAATTTTGGCGCTTTTGCCACACCTGAGCGCAATGTGGTTTTTGACATAAACGATTTTGACGAAACTCTCCCCGGTCCCTGGGAATGGGACGTTAAAAGACTTGCAGTCAGCCTTATGCTAATAGCCCGCGACAACGGTTTGAAAGTGAAAGCGGGTATTGATGCGGTTAAATCCTGCGTCGGCTCATATAGAGCCAAAATGCAGGAATATTCAAAAATGGCTGTGCTGGACATCTGGTACGCCAAAGTGGAATGGGAGCACATCATCCAGACTTCGCAAAGCGCCACTCTGGGCAAAAGTTTGAAAGACGAGCTTAAAAAAGCGAAGAAAAAGTCTATTCAGTATCACTATTTTCCCAAGCTAACAGAAGCGCGCGACGGCAAATTCCGGATCAAGGACAATCCACCCCTCATCTATCACCCGGACGATAAGGGTAAGTTCAGCAAAAGACATATTGATGGTCTGAAGCTTTACAGAGACTCTTTGCAGGAAGACAAACAAAGACTTTTCGACCGCTATCGCATCGAGGATGTGGCCATTAAAGTTGTCGGCATAGGCTCAGTGGGAACCACTTGCGCGGTAGCTCTGGCACTTGCACCGGATGATGAACCGCTCTTTTTCCAGATTAAGGAAGCACGTGCTTCGGTACTTGAAAAGTACGTGGGCAAAAGCGCATATGCAACACATGGTCAAAGAGTAGTTGCAGGCCAGCGCATTATTCAAAGCGCCAGCGATATATTTCTTGGCTGGATGGTACTTGAAAACGGGAAGCATTTTTATGTCAGACAATTGCGTGACACTAAAGTTAAGTTAACTCCCGAAACCTGGGAAGACAAGCATCTGAAAGAAATGTCCGAAGTGCTTGGAGCGGCCCTTGCCCGGGCACATGCCAGATCCGGCGACAGCACAGTAATTGCCAGTTATCTTGGCGACACTGACGAGTTTGATACTGCAATTGCAAACTTTGCAACCGTATATTCTGATCAAGTAGAAAAAGATCATGCAGCACTGCTTGCAGCCATCAGCTCGGGTAAACTTAAAGCGCAGGAGCTAGAGGAGTAAGAAGCCAGCTTCCTATGGCTGACGTATCCCAATCACAAAATCTAAACAGTTCATCGCGCAAGAAAGCTTGCGTCGTATGTGGTGAAGAATTTGATTCAGAAGTTGAAGTTTGCCCGGCTGACGGCACCAAACTGACTGTGCTTTCCGGTCAGCTCACGCCCGGTACCATGCTCGGTGACAGGTACGAAATTATAGAACCGCTTGCCGATGGCGGCATGGGAAGTGTCTATAAGGCAAAACACAAATTCATGAACCGCACTGTGGCGGTGAAGACCTTGCAGCCTTTCATGATGGCCTCAGGCACTGCGCTCAAAAGATTTCAGCAGGAAGCTCAGGCTGTCAGTTCGATGAGCCATCCAAATATTTTGAGTGTCTACGATTTTTTCATCTCGGATGAAGGCCAGCCTTATCTGGTCATGGACTATCTTGAAGGAACCAATCTCGATAACTTGTTGAAAGCAAGCAAATCAGGCGAGCCTGTAGATCTGGTGCGAGCTCTGCGCATTTTTGTCATGACTTGCTCGGGACTGGCTCATGCCCACGAACGTAATATCATCCACAGAGACATTAAACCGTCAAACATAATGCTGGTGACAGGTGAAGACGGACAGGAAATAGTAAAAGTAATTGATTTCGGCATTGCTAAAGTGATGGCGGACGACCCGGAAGAAGCACTCAATCTCACAGCCACAGGCGACGTTTTCGGCAGTCCTTTATACATGAGCCCTGAACAATGCAGAGCAAAACCGCTCGACGCCCGCTCCGACATTTATTCTCTGGGATGCGTAATCTATGCCACCATAACCGGTGAAAGCCCCTTCAAAGGCATGGACCCTATGGAGTGCATGTTCAAGCAGGTAAACGACACTCCCAAACCCCTGTCAGAAGTTTGCAATTGCACATTGCCTCACGGTCTGGAAGAAGTGGTTGCCAGGTCAATTGAAAAGGATCCTGAAAAACGCTTTCAAACTATGCGTGAATTCGGAGAAGCTCTGGCCAACGTTTTGATGG
>CAZEQP010000657.1:0-2777 GCA_964514345.1 uncultured Candidatus Obscuribacterales bacterium | reverse complement strand
AAAGCTCGCGGTGAAACCATAAATGTATACATCGGCGAGTATCGCGGCACCAAATATTTGCACATTCGTGAATGGTACCTGGATAAAGATCAGGAAGAAAAGCCCACCAAGAAAGGTGTTGCCATTCCGGTGGAAAAAATCGACGCCTTGCGTGATGCTATAGACAGACTGGTTCCGAAAGGAAAATAGTCACCCTTATTTAGGTAAAATATAGGTGCCAGTGCATCGCCACGCATCAAAAGCGTTAGTTTCATTCATTTGTTTCTGCCTCTTGGATTTATCGGTCGCTGCGGCAAATGCTCAAGCGGCAGAAAAATCACAAGGTGAAATTGAATCAAGTTTAAGTTCAGATTGTAAGCTCCACACACTTCAAGTATCAAATCTTTCCCCCACTCAGGGAGAGACAGTGAAAGTAAGCACTGCTACTGGTGATTCGTCATCGGTGGTTTCTTTTAACGGAACTCAGTTTAAAATGTTCGCCAGTGGCACCAAATACGAGGCGTTGCTCACCGTGCCGGTGACCATCAATCCTGGAAAATATGTCATCAAATGCGGCGATGAAATTGTAAAAATCACGGTCAAAGATGCACATTTTCCGGTGCACGGTTTGCGCCTTCCGCCCGACAAAGACAATTTCAAAGCATCTCCCGGTGAAAAGGAAGAGATGGAAAAAGCGAAAAGCACTTGTTCTGATACCAGACTGTGGACCGGGGTATTTGCAAAACCCATACCCGGAGCTGGAATGTCATCGCCGTTTGGAGTGAGGCGCAAAGTGAACGGCAAGCTTTTGCCTGATTATTTTCATTCCGGAGTGGATTTCAGAGCCGTCACCGGAACTCCGATACTGGCAGTGGCACCTGGGGTGGTGATAGCCGCTCGCCCGCACAAGATAAGTCGTCTTCATGGAAATTTCGTAGTTCTGGATCACGGGCAAGGTGTTGTGTCCATTTATATCCACATGAACAGCATCGCCGTGAAAGTGGGAGACAAAGTGGAAGCCGGCCAAAAAGTGGGAACCGTCGGCAAGACAGGTCGAGCCAACGGTCCTCATTTGCATTTCGGAATTTATGTCAATCAAACGGCAGCCAATCCGAAATTCTGGTTCAGCCAGAATTTTTAGAAAGTAGCTGTCTGGTTCCAGAACACATCCTTGAGAGTTTTGGATGAATTGGATTCTGTTGAAATGGTGACGGAAGAAGGAGCAAAAAGGAAGACTCCGTCGCCGATTCTTTGCTGATGTCCGTCAATCGCCCAGGTCGCTCCGGAAAGGAAGTCAACTACGCGTTGCGATTGTTCGTTGTCGAGCATATGGAGGTTCAAGAGAACGGATTTTCTGTTTCTCAAATGATCCACAATTTCAAGTGACTCTTCAAACTGGCGAGGCTCGATTACTAAAACTTCGCTTGATGGTGCTGCGCTTGGATGCTCAACAATGTTTGATTGCATCTCTTGAACAAGGTGCGACTTGTGCTGGGGTAATTCAGCTCTGTTTCGATCCAAAGCCAGTTGCCCGTTGGTGGCATAGGCATTGTCCGAAGTTTCAAAAAGATCCTCGAAATCTTCTTGTTCATAATTATCTGCCGGTCCGAACCAAAAACTTTTGAATTTTGCTACTAGACTCACCGCTTTCCTCCTTAATGCCTTAGACCTTGCCTTTTAAATCCACACTGTAACCACGTAAAAAAACTTTGAAAACCTGCTAAATATCAACCTTTGTAATTTGCTTATGCCGCCTTATGCCGAATGTTGAAATAATGCTCTTCCAATTCTAATCATTGTAGCACCATATGCAATGGCTTCGTTCCAATCGTCGGTCATTCCCATGGACAATTCGCGCAATTTTATTTGGTGCGTTTTTTCCAGCTCGTCCTTCAACTCTTTCAGTCCTTCGAAACAACGGCTCCATAACGCGCGATCCGGGCTTTGCGGGCAGATGGTCATCAACCCTTCCACGCAAAGTGAATCGAGCGACAAAATTTCGGACAACGAATGACGCAAATCGTCGGGAGCAAAACCGCTTTTGCTCGGATCCGGAAGCACTTTCACCTGCAGCAGTATTTTTTGAGTGAGGCCTTTGTTCCGGGCTTGAGCAGCCACTTCCCTGGCCAGGCGCAGGGAGTCGACTGAATGAATGAATTCGAAATTGCCCACCACTTGTTTCACTTTGTTCGTTTGCAGATGACCGATGAAATGCCAGTGCACCGACTGCACCAGGGAAGGTGACAAGTCCTTTCTTTTTTTCAAAGCGTCCTGCACCCGGTTTTCACCAAATTCGGTGACACCCAGGCGGAAGGCCTCTTCGATTTGAGCGGGAGAAGCTTGTTTGGTTACGGCTATTAACTTGACTGGCTTGTCGGCCAATATGTTTCGTATATTAGCCAGCGCTTCAGCCAATGTCTCAGCCACCTCTTCCGCCACACTCAATGCATTAGGCACCGTCAGCAACGCCTACTATTAAGCATCGAAAGACCATAATTTGTCAAGCCAAGCCACCATATTCGCTACTGTCTAAAACCAAGACATGTAGCGGATATAGACAAAGTCGCGCCGCGGGTGCAATGCGTTATGTCTTGTATATAGATTTCGGATTGTGCCATCTCAGTCGGTATCAATATTTCTTTTGAAGTTCTGGTTATCGAAGAAAAAATTCAGGGCGGCACAAGCTGAAATCGCTGCGGTTCCGGACTTGAATACACGTTTGCCCAGACTGGCAAAATGAAAATCGTTTTTGCGGCCTAAATCAAATTCTTCATCTGAAAACCCGCCCTCCGGACCGA
>CAZEQP010000656.1:0-2783 GCA_964514345.1 uncultured Candidatus Obscuribacterales bacterium | reverse complement strand
TATACAAAAGACTTTCGCCCTTTTATAGAAACTTTCGAGAATTGGGATTTTAGCACCGGCGATTTCGAAGAAACTGCCATCGAGGATGGTGATTTTATCTACGCTGATCAACCGTATGATGTGCCGTTTACACAATATTCAAAAGAGGGATTTTCCTGGGATGACCAGGTGCGTCTAGCTGAGTGGTTGTCCAAGCACAAAGGTCCGGTGGTCCTTTCGAATCAAGCCACAAAAAACATCAAGGAGCTCTATGGCGATTTAGGATTCAAGCTCATTTATCGCGATGCGCCCAGGTTAATAAACTGCACCGGCAATAGAGCGAAAGCTGAAGAAGTGATTGCAACGATGCGGATTTAGCGCATGGGCAAGAAATTGCAGCTAAGGCCACTCTTCCCACGAAAAGTTCTTTTTCAATTCGCGAAATCTACTGAATGGAATTACTTTCTCGAATTGCAGTCTTCCAACCACAATACCTGAAGCAACTCCTAACTCAGAAGCGAACTTCTTAATTGATTCGCTCGAGAACGAACCGCGTTGGATAAATTCAGCAAAACTCTCTTTTGGAATTAGAAAATCAGTGGCAAACTTGTTAGCCTGGACTTCTCGCTGATCCATAAATCCTTTGAAGTCGTCTTCCAGTAAAATCTCTCTTTTGGCATGCTCTAAATACACATGACCGGCTTCGTGGAAAAAGGTAAACCAAAACATGTCATTGCACTTATAGCGCAGGCTCAATTGAATTAGTGCCTTTTCGGGTCCAAGCCACCTTGTTGCCCCGCTCACTGCCGTTTGCGGAAGTTCAGGAACAAACGCAAGACAGACGCCAGCCTCTGCACATATTCTTACTAGCTCAGGCACGAAAGTTTCTGGTTCTTCGCGGGTAAGCTTTCGCGCTTTTTGTAATACCTGAAAAAATCTATCCTTATTATAGGGATTGCAATTTATCTTGTTTGCTTCCAATTCGCCCTTTCTCAACCAAGCTGCTAACGCCCATTTATTAATGGCAAATTTCTCTGACTTTCGAAAAGCTGCTTCTTCAACAAGGGGTATTTTGTCTAAACTTACCACGCTAAAAAATGTGAGGACTGAATTGACCGTAGACCTGGCATCAGTTGATTTTTCAAGCCAGCCCAACGAGCGCATCTTACTAATCGGTAGGTTATCTAATAGTACTTTTTCCTTGTCCAGGTGTTGGTCTTCGTCTTTTTGAATAAGCCAAGAACGATATTTGGCTTCGCGCATCAACCAAAAGCTTGCCGGGATATTTAACACCAGCTCTAATTGACGAGCCGTATCGGGAGTAATTGCTGCCTTTCCTAATATGATTTCGTTGATTGTTTTTTTAGGGCGTCCCATGCGCAATGCAAGATCGGCTTGAGAAAGTCCGCGCGAGTCCAGCATTTCCTGGATAGTCTCTCCCGGGGGAGTGACAAAGTCTGGTTTGTATTCGGTTTTTCCAGTCTTAATCATGCGTATCGTGAATTCCTAATATCAGGATGGATTTAATCTGTGACCAATTGAAACCGCCGTCAGGATGCTTCGGGGGCGGTTCGTCGGCCGGAATGAAAATAAGCCGCTGTGGATGAACAAGGTCAACTGAGAATTGTCCTTTGCGGTTTCCGTGAAGCTCGTGGCAGCGCCCGAGATTTCGGATTTCTTCGAGATTGGCTGCGGCGTCAATGTCGTCTAATCGCCGCCGGATGAGGTTAGCCATTCTTTGTCCGTATTTTCTTACGAGCTGTGAATGGTTATTGCAGCATCGCTCCAGTTGCTTATCGTCGAAGAAAATATCCACCTTTGGATAATATCATATTGGCAATAACCCAAATCGTTAATAGTATTGTATTAACCCTAAGGGTTACTACAATACTAAAGCATCCCGGGCGCGCTGTCAAGCACCGCATAGTAGCTGGCTACCTCGAAGGTTCCGGCTTCGGGCATTTTGGCAAGAAGCGAGCGCAAGTATGTGGGCTTGGGTGCAGCGGCATGCTGTTCGCGCCTGTAAATCTTTCCTGATTTAGCCAGTTTGGGATGATCGCCGGATTCGCCCTCGGCATAAGCATTGAAGTCATTGAAAACACATTTGCCTGACTTTTCCGCCAATTCCTTGTATGCATGCCACAAGCGAAGAGCGGCTCGCGCGTCGTCGAGCACCGCGAAAAACATCGAAGATATTTTCGAGCACGGCTTTCCTCTTGCAGGAATATGTTGTCCCTTAAGGAAAACATTGAAACGTGCTTGAGTCAATCATCCGCGGGTGTAAGTTTTTTTCTAATACCAAAATGGGTTGTGGAAAAAACGCCATGCGTTGACGTGGTGGCACAGTCGGTCGTTCTGTTTATGGACTAAGTGTTCAGGCTTGGAAGGCGGGAACGATTCCGTCGGCCAAGGCCCTTCCTAAACGGGTAGCAACTCTCCAAGCACTGAGCGCAAAGTATCTAAATCAAATTCCTTCCTGTACAGTGGATGCTCCTGAATCATCAGGCACCCCGGATTCTCAATAGCAGAAAAGTATTTTTCTATAATTTTTGCCGCAGCCACAACTGGTTCTTCGTTTCGTTTCGAATTCAAAAATGACTTCGACTCAATAAACTGAGATTGATCAAGCATACAAATAATTCGATAAACATCTACCGCGTGGTGTTGTGCTTTGTCTCTATTTCCTTCCTTTTCAATATCCTCATCGGATAAATTGGGAGCAATTTCATCATTTTCTAGGGCTTTTTGAAGAGAGTCTGATCGAAGGGTCGAATAGTTGATATCAATGGGTTGAAATTCTTTCT
>CAZEQP010000655.1:0-2785 GCA_964514345.1 uncultured Candidatus Obscuribacterales bacterium | reverse complement strand
CAAGCGTTTCAACAGCCGGTAATTTTCGCACCAGAGCCCCTTTGCGTGCCATTTTTTTTGTTCCGGCAGCCAGAGCCAGAGTGGCTATCACAGGCATGCCCTCAGGTATGGCAGCCACAGCCAGAGCTATACAAACATGCACCATTGTCCAGGCGCTTTCTTCATGCAGGATGCCGACAATAAATAAAATCAGACAGGCGAAAACAATAAGTCTGCTCAATTGTGCACCCATCAAATCCAGATTGTGCTCAAGGGGTGTTTTATTATCCTGTGCTTCAAGAAGCAGTTTTCCCAGGTGTCCTATTTTTGTGCTCATACCGGTGGCGGTGACTACTCCGCGTCCGCGGCCTGTGTGCACGATGGTGCCCTGATAAGCTTCGTCGCAGTTTTCTTCCGGCGGATTTAAACCCGCGCTTTTGACTTGTTTGCCTGTGGTTGTTTTAAAAACCGGGATGCTTTCACCTGTCAGCGCCGATTCATCCAGCCTGAGATCGGCAGCATCAATGAGTTTCAGGTCGGCAGGAACCGAGTCGCCGGCGCCCAACAAAACGATATCCCCCGGCACAAGAAACCTTGCCTCGATGGCTTCTTCCACACCGCCGCGCAAAACGCGTGCATTGGGCTTCATCAGATCTTCAAGGGCTTTTATCGATATTTTAGCTTTTATTTCAGTGGCAAAACCTATTAAAGCATTTACCATCAAAGCAAAAAAAATGGCGAGCGCCTGCAGAGTCTCGCCTGCTATGAATGACACCGTTTGTGCTACCAGCAAAAGTATGACTACGGCAGACTGAAACTGGCGCAAAAATATCCTCAAATAAACAAATCTGTCTTGAACAACAATTTCATTGTGCCCGAAACGGGCGAGTCTTTTTTGCGCTTCTTGCGTATCCAGACCAAGCGCCGCATTTGTTTCAAAGTGGCGGCATATTTTTTCTGTTGCCGCTTGCGCCGTTAATCCGGCTGATTCAACTGCAGAGAGCTGTTTTTTCATTATCACGCAAAACTTCCACTGTACAGACTGCTTGTTTCACTACGCTGCCTGACACACTGCCCAGATTGAAGCGCGGGCAAATGCCTTTATTATGGGCTCCCATAATTATTTTTTGTGCGTTCCATTCAATTGCGGCAGTCAGAATTTCGTCTGCCGGGCTGCCGTGCCGGATAACCATATGTATTATGGAACGGGGAATTTCTTTGGATAAAAGAGTTCTCCAGGCGCCCAGTCTCTTTTTGGCTTCGCGCTCGCGCTTGAGCGTCATGAATTCGGTCATTTTTGGATCCGGACTCATTGATATGGGCTCAAGAACAGTCAGGAGCTTAAACTCGGTGTCATCATGCCACCTTCGCTCTATAATCTGTTTCATCATTTTCTCTGTAAATTGAGAGTCGTCTACACAAATAATTACTTTCATTTCTTTCTTGCCTCTTTTGATTGCGGCTCTCTTACTACCAGTACCGCACATGGTGCATGTGCTACAACAGCCTGGGAAACGCTGCCCAATAAAAATCTGCCAATTCCTTTTCTGCCGTGAGTGCCCAGACACAAAAGATCCGCTTTGAAGGTCTCTGCCGCCTCAAGCACTTTTTCTTTGGCATGTCCTTCAATCACGCTGGTCTCCACAGGGCATTCAAGCTTGCTCTTAAGACGCACTGCCAGAGTGTCGACCAGCATTTTGGCCGTTTCTTTGACGTGAGCCCTGGTGTCTTCCAGAAAGGGTAAATAAGAGACATCGACTTCTTCGTCCAGTTCATATGGTTCGATAACATGCAATATTTTGAATCTGGTGTTAGCGTCCCATCTGTTTTTCAAAATAAAATCGATGATTGTTTTGCCGAATTTTTTGTCTTCAATGGCAACTAAAACTTTCATGCTCTGCCTCGTGCGAACTTGCCCTCAACAATCCCAGTTTGGCAGCAAAGAGCAGGCAGCGCCTCATCCTGAAAGATGTAAAGACAAATCAAAAGGATGATTGTTTATTCAAGGCAAGTGAAAAAGACTGAAATCATCCCAAAGGATGATTGAGAAAAGATTGAAAGAAAGCTGTTTAATTAGGCAGAGAATCAGTCAAGCCTGGTCACATTTCGATGAAATCTTGATACCACTTCAGGGTCCGGAAATATTCTTACTTTTGAATCATCCTTGCCTGAGTAATCCAGCAAATTTAGTAAGTATCGAATACTTTCAAGACGTGCTTGCTTTTTGTTGTTTGATTTGACAATAATCCAGGGGCTAAAAGAAGTATGAGTCTTACTGAACATAAGCTCTTTATATTGAGTGTATGCTTCCCACAAATCTTGAGCCTTTTCATCAATCGGGCTTAATTTCCACTGTTTAAGCGGATTTACACGCCTTGAGGCAAAACGTCTCAGTTGTTCTTCTTTCGAAATGGAAAACCAGAACTTTACTATGATAATTCCATCTTCATAGAGCATGTGTTCATATTCCGGCACCTGCTGCAGGAAACGGTCGTATTCACGATCTGAACAAAATTTGTTGACAGGCTCAACCACGGCCCTGTTATACCAGCTGCGGTCGAAAAAAACTATTTCGCCGGTATTTGGCAGCTGTTTGCTGTAGCGTTGAAAATACCACTGACCCTTTTCTTCTTCGCTTGGTTTGGGAAGGGCAACAACGCGAATGTGGCGTGGATTCAAGTGCTCGGTGAATCTTCTGATTGTACCGCCTTTGCCTGCAGCATCACGACCTTCAAAAATTATTGCCACTCGTTTTCCTTTTTCCAGAACCCAGCGCTGAAGCTTCACCAGTTCAATTTGCAAGGCA
>CAZEQP010000654.1:0-2786 GCA_964514345.1 uncultured Candidatus Obscuribacterales bacterium | reverse complement strand
ATTTTGACACGTTCGGTCAAAACTTCATCGCAGTCACTTTCCATCACTTTCATCGTTTCTGAAATGAATTCATCCAGCGGCATCTGACGCGGGTCGTCATTTTCTCCCATCAGTTCTGTTTTCACCCATGGTGGCGCAAGCTCAAGAACCTTTACAGAACTACCTTTCAATGTATATCTCAAAGACTGACTGTATGAGTGCATGGCTGCTTTTGTGGATGAATAAACAGCAGAATGTGCCAGTGGAATGAACGCCAATCCGGACGTGACATTGATGACATACGAAGAATTCTGTTTTTTCAATTGCTCGATCAAGGCGCTGGTCAAGCGCATCGGACCCATGAGATTGGTGGTGATGGTTGAGACTAGTATTGAGTCGTCTAGCGTTTCTGCCACATCATCAGCTATCATGATACCGGCGTTATTGATCAAAACATTGAGCTTGGGAAAATCGGCGATAAGTTTTTGCGTGACTTTGGAGATGCTTTCGGTGTCTTCCACGTTCAGCTCTATGTAATGCATCCCGGGATTTGCTTTGGTCACTTCTTCAAGATGCCCTTTGCGACGACCGGAGATAATCACTTCGTTGCCGCGCTTGTGAAGCGCCTCAGCCAGTCCCCGACCGATACCGGAGCCACCACCAGTTATGAAAATAGTATTGCCGGTCAGTTTCATGAAAATCTCCCGCTTTTAATGAGTTGGAGACTAATTATACCTAAACGGCTCAGCTCAGACTCTGACGATAGTGTCGAAAGTCAAACCACGAGATTTTGCATTATCGAGGATCATTCTGGTGGAATCCAGGCACTGGCTGGCTAAGTGCTTGCTCTCGTGCAAGACGATGAGGCTGCCTGGGCGGGTCTGCGCCACGATACGGCGGGTGACTTCCTTTGCACCAATCGGATTCCAGTCTTCGGCGATGGCGCCCCAGCAGACCAGGCTCATGTTGCGTTCGGCAACCACTCTAGCTTTGCTATGGTCGATAATGACATAAGGGGGTCGAAATACCCTGGCTGGCTTGCCGGTGATATCTTCTATTGATTTATTGGTACTATCGAGCTCTTGCTCGAATTTGCGCCTGCTGATAGCCAGCAATGGAAGGTGATTGTGGGTGTGGTTGCCTATTTCGTGCCCGTCGCGAGCGGCCATTTCTACCAGATGCGGGTAGAGCTGAATGTTTTTCCCGCAATAGAAAAACGTGGCTTTGATGCCGAACTGGGCAAGTGTCTCAAGAAGCGCAGGTGTAGTCTCAGGAAAAGGACCATCGTCGAATGTAAGATGGCAAGCGGAGTTGTCAGGATTATGCCGGTATCCGCGCGGCAGGGCTAGCTGCCCAATGGGCGACAAAATCTTCAATCGCATGTCGTGGAAGGCGTCGAGCATATGTCCATGGAACCCCCGAACTCATTATGCACCAGATTGGGGCAATAGCCAAGATCGCAAGAAACTAGCTATTTTCCAGGAAGCGCCTCATGTCATTTTCGTCAGATGCAGATAAGGACAGTTGACCCGCAAGTTCGGAAAAAGAAATACCAAGTCTTTTAGCCAGTAATACCAGGACTTCCAACTTCTCCCGCTTAACCTCAAGGAAGAAAATTTGCCAACTCGAATTCGCATATACGTGTTTAAAAGCCTCGAGTGCTTCATTGGGATCACCTATTTTGGTAGCCAGTTCGGCAAAGGCTTCATGAAAATAATCGTACTCAGGCATAAAACTAATAGCTTTTCTGTAACAGTTCAGGGCTTTTTGCTCTTCTCCAAGCTGTTGATAATCGTATCCGAGATCATAAAATCCAGTACCGTGCTCCCAGTTAGGAATCTCATTCAATAGCTTTTCCCACAAGATAGCCGCTTGATCGAATTTGCCCTCATCAGTCAGCTTTGAAGCCTCAATTTCTAATGCTAGTGGATCGTCGATTGGCATAGATCAAGACTCCACTATACGCTTCCAGGCAGGACCCAGTCCCTGTCCGCCTTTGCGAATTCTTTCCAGGGCAGCCTCGACTTCCAGACGCACTTCAAATTCAGGATCGTCTTTTGCTTTTTCCAAACTAGGCAAAGCCTCTTCAGTTCCCAGATCGTTCAAGAAGCGAGCCGCTCGCCAGCGCACTAGTTTGTTTGAATCGCTCAATGATTTTATAACTGAAGATTGTGCGGAAACATCGCCGATATCTGAAAGTGCGTCGCCAGCAGTGCGCCTGACTCCCACTGATTGATCATTTAATAACGCAATACACAATGGGTCCACAGCATCGGCACTACCAGTGGCGCCAAGAGCTGCCGCACTCAATCGACGAACCTGAGGTTTTTCATCGTTCAGTGCTTTAATTAGTAGTGAAATAGTTTCTTCATCTTCTTTAAGACTTAGTTCTTGAACGGCAGCCAGCCTGCGATGCCAGTCTTTATCGTTGAGCCATTCGTTTAATGTTTCTAAAGATATGGAAACAGAATGTGATTTACCTAGAGCTTTTGCCTTCGCTTGTTCAAGAGCGGGTTGATCAAAAATACCTTGTAATTCTTCGGCTACTTCTTTTGCAATTTCTTCTATGCTTCCATAACGAGCGCCGTGATCAGCCCAGTATCGTTCTTTGAGGAAATCAGCCCCGGTCTCAGTTTGAATAAATTGCGCTGCCTCGTTAAATCGCTCACCCAAACTAACACGCGATTCATTATTCGAATCAACTACTTTTACTTGTATGGGTATTCCTTTAAATGTCTGAACAAGCACTTGAACTTGTCCTTCTTTTTCTGCTTCTTGCCGCTTTTCATCAATACTTTGATGTGTCG
>CAZEQP010000653.1:0-2790 GCA_964514345.1 uncultured Candidatus Obscuribacterales bacterium | reverse complement strand
CAGAATCTGGAGTGGCTGGGTTTTCGGCGATTGCCACTCTCACATCTTTGTGCCTGTGATTGGACAATGCAGACAATGTGTACGGTAGACAGCCGAGGTTGTTCACCACTGCCACCATCAGTCTGGCCGGCATCTGGTGTTCCGATTTGGGATTACGAAACAGTTTGATCATTTCGTCGCGCCTGATATTACGAATAGACCTTCTATGCAATAATTCGGCGCAGTTATTGTTTTTCGCAGTGATCAACTGTGAGTTTTTTTGAGTGCTTTTAAATTTTTTGAGGCGTTGTCCAAGGGCTTGATAGCTTGCAATCTTGTCCTGGATATTCTCGATATAGTTACGCAGTCTGGTAAACATGCATTTTTCTCCGGGAATAAGAACGTACAAATTACGAAAAGACAGATTTGCACCTGCCGATTTCTTTTCGATTTTTGATAGACCTCAAAATTCATATTAGCGCAACTTAACCCCACCGATGTCTAGGAAAACCTATAAATCAGTATATGGTTATCAATAGATACAAGTATTATTCTTATATGCCTCGAAGCTCCCACTCGGTGGTGGGAAGCTTGGGGGTTATAGTGGAAAGTTTGACGAAATTAGCCGGACCGCGAGCGGCCAGTGGCAGACCGCCGGTTATGACTATATTGTCTTTGATGGCTACAAGTTCTTTGCGTAAAAGAATCTGCTCCACCATTTTCAACGTGGAAACTGAATCGCTGACCTCAGTCAGCATAATTGGCGTGGTTCCCCACAAAACTGACAGCTGATTATAAACATGGCTGTGCTGAGTCAATGCAATTATTGGTGTGTGGGGACGAAACTGCGAAATCAGTCTTGCGGTAGCACCACTTTTGGTGAATGTGACTATAAGACGAGCTCTGGTATCGCGAGCCATTTCACAGGCGGCATGCGCGATGGCATAAGCCGGAGTGGCGAGTGAATGTTCATGCAATTGCATCCCTTCCATGGTCGCTTCTGCAGAGATGGCGATGCGTTCCATCATTTCTACGGCTTGCAGTGGGTATTTCCCTGTCGCGGTTTCTTCGGACAACATGACCGCGTCGGTCCCGTCAAAAATTGCATTAGCCACATCGGAAGCCTCAGCTCTTGTGGGACGCGGATTGGCGACCATTGAGTCGAGCATCTGTGTAGCCGTTATTACCGGTTTGCCTTTGGCGTTGGCCTGGCGAGTGATTAATTTCTGAATGGGCGGAACCCGCTCAGGTGGAAGCTCTACACCCAGATCCCCGCGGGCTATCATGACACCGTCGGCGACATCCATAATCTCTTCAAGATGATCAATCGCTTCCGGTTTTTCCAGTTTGGCAATCACCAGAGGTTGAGGCCAGTGGTCTGAAATGAGTGCTTTCAACTCAAGTATGTCTTTAGCGTCACGCACAAAAGACAGTGCCACAAAGTCCACACCGGCTTCAAGACCTACAACAAGATCTTCTTTGTCTTTGTCTGTGAGCGCCGGGATGGAAAGTCTCACCCCGGGGATATTCAATCCCTGGTGATCCTTTAATATGTTGCCTGTTATGACTTTGCAAATCGTATCGGTTTCGTTTGTTTCTACTACTCTCAGCTCAATCAATCCGTCATCGAGCAGTAAGGTGTCACCAGGGTTTACTTCGCGAGAAAGGGGTTCATAGCTGGTACTGACTATAGTGTCATCACCTTCGACCTTACGACTGGTCAATATAAATTGATTGCCTTCGACTAGAGTCACCGGTTCCGAGTTTTTCATTTTGCGGGTGCGCAATTTGGGACCGAACAAATCAAGCAAAATGCCTACCGGCTGATTCAGTTTTTCACCCAGTGCACGTATGTCTTTAACCACATCACGAATGAAACCGTGACCGGCGTGTGAACAATTGATCCGGGCAATGTCCATGCCTTTGTGAATCATTTTTTCCATCACTTCCACATCCCGGCAGGATGGTCCGATGGTTGCCACTATTTTGGTACGGGCCACGCTTAAATGGAACTCCCAATCACTACTTTACTGAACTTATTTCGCTTGCCACTGCCGGCTCTTTAAAATTGGCCAGCTTCAATTCGCTGAAGCAAACATCTATAGATTCAATGTCCTCAAGTGCTTTGACGTCGATATTGATACCATTTTCAAGCATGGCGGACAGAGTATCGAAGCGTTCGCAATGCTCATTGAATCGCTCAATGGCATATTGTTTGGCCTGTCCCGTTGTGACAAGAAACGGCCAATCGCTCGATTGCACCAGGAATTGTTCGCGACCAAGCTGCTTCATGACGCGAGTGATTAGCGGGTCAGAATTTTCGCCATATTTTTCCACAAGCTTGAACATTGTTTGTTCGCGACTGTGAATTTCAGGCCACATCCATTTGGTGTCTTCATTGAGCCAGACTTGATAGTGTCCACCTGAGCCCCATGAAGATTCGGGCAATTCTATTGTGTGTTTGGGCGGTCTTACTTCCAGATATTGGCTTGCGGTGCGAACAGTAACTTTGGTGTATCTGTTCAGTTTTTGCAGAACTTGTTTGATAAAAGTAATACCTTCAAACCACCAGTGTCCGAACAATTCGGTATCAAAACTAACCATGATAAGCCCTTGCTCGCCGGTCTTTTTGAAATAGTCATGCATGAATTGTTGAATCACACCTACATAATGATCCGAGTTTTCATTTATGCGATGCATCGCCGCTTCCGGATTATAAATCTGCTTATCACCAAGATCGGTGTTTTTGGAAGTCAGCTTCCAGTAATGCAAACCGGATACATCGTCTTTCTTGTGAAATTCTCTGTAATT
>CAZEQP010000652.1:0-2792 GCA_964514345.1 uncultured Candidatus Obscuribacterales bacterium | reverse complement strand
AAACAGGTAAAACCGCGATTGCCATCGACACAATCATCAACCAGAAAAATCAACCCAACCGCCCCATCTGTATATATGTAGCGATTGGTCAGAAAAATTCAAACGTCGGACGCATTCAAGCCATCCTTGAAGAGCACGGCGCCATGGAATACACAGTCATAGTCAACGCCCCTGCCACATCGGCACCGGCTCTGCAATTCCTGGCACCATATGCCGGTTGCGCCATCGGCGAATATTTCATGTGGAAAGGACAGCATGCAGTCTGTATTTTCGACGATTTATCCAAACACGCTCAAGCCTACCGCGCAATGTCGCTCTTGCTGCGTCGCCCGCCGGGTCGTGAAGCTTATCCTGGTGATGTGTTCTACTTGCACTCACGCTTGTTGGAAAGATCAGCCAAATTGTCCGACGCTATGGGAGCCGGCTCACTGACCGCACTTCCTATCATCGAGACACAAGCCGGCGACGTATCTGCATATATCCCCACAAACGTGATTTCAATTACAGACGGACAAATCTTCTTGGAATCAGACTTGTTCTACGCCGGTATCCGTCCTGCTATCAACGCCGGTATCTCGGTATCACGCGTAGGTGGTGCCGCTCAAACGGGTGCCATGAAATCAGTGGCAGGCAAATTGAGACTCGATTTGGCTCAGTTCCGTGAACTTGAAGCTTTCGCTCAATTCGCCTCTGATCTTGATAAAGCCACACAAGACCAGATTCGCCGCGGTCAAAAACTGATGCAAGTTTTGAAACAGCCTCAATTCCGCCCGCTCACACTGGGAGAGCAAGTATCAGTAATTTATGCAGCCAACGCCGGATTATTAGACGACGTGCAAAACGACGCTATTCCGCGCTGGAAAGAAGAATGGTTTAAATACTTCAATTCGCAAGGAAAAGAAGTGCTGGCAAAATTGATGAAAGGCGACAAGCTCAACGCTGAAATGGAAGCCGAGCTCACAGCCGAAATCAAAAAATTCAAAGAAAACTTCTTCAAAGCCTAAGCTCGGGAAAACTAAATCATGGCAAATTTAAAAGCTATCAGGCAGCGAATCAAAAGTGTGAACAACACCAAAAAGATTACTTCTGCCATGCGTCTGGTGGCAGCAGCCAAAGTGCGCCGGGCTCAGGCAAGAAACGCTAACGCCCGTCCCTTCACTGCAAAAGTAATTCAACTGCTCCAGCAGATTGTGCACGAAGTGGCACCAATTGATTTGCAAGACCTGCCCCTTTTGAAAAAACGCCCGGTTAAAAAAGTGGCGATTGTAATAATCAGCTCAGACCGAGGATTGTGTGGTTCTTACAACACAAACGTGATTAAGTCGGCTATTTTGCGCATTCAAAAATATCAGGAAGAAGGCAAAGAAGTTGCCATCATTCCCGTCGGTTTGAAAGCAGCAGCCGCTTTCAAAAGAGTGAAAATCGAAAAGATCAAAAACTATACGCAATTGCCTGCCATTCCCACAGTGGAAGAAGCAAAAATGATTGCCGAAAATGTCTGCGATCTTTATGCCAAAAAGCAAGTCGACCTGGTTGAAATCGTAGGCACCGACTTCGTCAATATGATTAAACAAGAAGTTAGAATCAAACCTTACTTCCCAATCACTTTGCCTGAAGGTGTGGACCATTTTCCCAAGAGTGCCGAAACTTTGTTCGAGCCTGATTTGATGGAATTGATGCAAGAAGAACTTCTACCCAAATACGTGGAAAACGTTCTTTATCAGGCGCTTCTTGAAGCATCAGCCTCCGAGCTTGCCGCTCGTATGAATGCTATGACCAGTGCCACCACCAACGCCAAAGAGCTGATAACCAATTTGACTCTTGTATATAACAAAGCACGACAAGCCAGCATCACTCAGGAATTGCTTGAAATCGTAGGCGGCGCCGAAGCGCTTAAAGGCTAATTAAATAATCCTTGTCAACTACTGGTACCCGGTTATAATTCGAATATGACCGGCACCTTAGTAAGTACAACCGATACTATCGGAAAAGACGAGAACAAAACAGGCTGCCAGATCGCAGTCTCGCCCGGCTTCGCGCTTACCTCTTTGGATCGTAATCCGATATCGGAATACGAAATGGCCGCAGCTATTACAGCAGTCTGCGCCTACATGGATTTGGAAGACGCAAAGCCCGAAACCACTGAATATCTCTCTAATTGGGGTCGAGCCGGACTAATTTCCACCCGAAAACGTATACAAGAGTATGAGCCTCTTATATTCAAAAACAAAAATCTCTGGCGCAGTTTGATATTGTTTTTAGTACTAAATCTGCTCGTTAGTTCAAAAGCGCAAGCTGTCGAAATTGAAAAAGACTCAATCAGAGTAAGTCTTGCTCAGGGGCTTTTTGTTGCCCAGATTGGTTCGGTCGACGGAATGAATGTGCTTGACGCCGGCACACAAGAACTTTGCGCCCAGCTCAAGCCGCAAAGTCAGTGGTCAGTCAATATCGCCAATAATGCTTTGAACATTCAACCCAGCCGTTTTGCCGACTTAAATAGAATCGTCACAGGTCAAGAGCTAAGCGTCACTCCGGTTCTGTCTTTGAGTCCGCCCAGACTTCCATCCAATATCAATTTATATGCTCATATTCCCTGGGGCAAAACGAAGTCGCACGTGGCATTCAGTCGCAAATTCGACGCCGCCCTAGCCGATCAGGGACTTTTATTTGTCCCCACAAAAGACAACGATGCCATTTTTACTTTTGCCGGTCGCCCATATAGAGGATCTTTGTGGCTGCGCGTCAAAGACGGCAAGTTTTCCGCCATAAACATAGTCAAACTGGAAGACTAT
>CAZEQP010000651.1:0-2799 GCA_964514345.1 uncultured Candidatus Obscuribacterales bacterium | reverse complement strand
CACTAACTTCCGTGAGCCTTTTCCAAATGCTTTCAAAACTTTCCGGTGCCTCCGATTTGCCTATTTCAAGCCGCCAGTTTGATTTGCCATATCCTTGGCCGACTTTTAGAGAAGATGTGGAAAAACGAGTAGAAGAGATCGTGGTTTCACATGCACCTGACAGAAGGCTGCGTGATGCATTTCACGAGCAGACTGCATTTGGTGTAACAGAGCAAGAAGGTGTTTATGTAAAACGAATACCTCTGACTTCTCTAAAGGAAAAAGATCTGCTGCACATTCCAGATAGATGGGTAAGAGGAATAATTCAAGAGCGTTTTAAAAATGCATCCAGTCCTGATCCGAAGAAAATATTTGAAGAACCTTTATTTCATGCGGATGGAAAAACTGAAATAAAACAGGTGAGGCTGCCCAAAAAGATCGGCTCGGCTAATATGCGAAGTTTTCAGGATAGAAAAGGCAGTGTCTATAAAGCATATGAACTCGGAAATAACAGTCATGCAGAACTTTTCAGAAAAGGCAGCAAACTGGATATGCGGGTCGTAAACATGATGGAAGCCGCCAACCGCGTGCGCAGAAGAAAGCAACCAGTCGTTAATCGTGAAGATAATTTTGTCATGTCCTTATTCAAAAATGACATGGTTGAACTGACTCATGACTCTGGAAAGTACATTTACAAAATTATCGCTCTAGAGAATGCAGTCGACTCTCGCCGTCTCATTATGCAACTGCATACAGTGGCTACCACTTGGAATGACAAAAGCGCTCTTCCGCCGGAAATCGCTGAGCTAGCCTTTCTGAAGAAGGTACCTTCTTATTTTGACCAGAGGAGTATACGAAAATTGAGAGTTGACCCACTCGGGAAAAAAGAGTACTGCAAAAATGACTGAAAGAATTATTTTGATTTCTTCTCCTGCACATCTTAGTTTATTTAAGAAGCAGATGAAAATTCGTTTGACACAAACTGACGAATTTCATCAAATTCCAATCGACGATATGGGAATGCTGTTGATTGATAATCCCGCAGTAACCATGTCCCAAGGGCTTATTTCAACTTGTCTTCAAAGCAAGGTCGGCGTGGTGTTGTGTAATGAAAGACACCTACCGGCAGGATATCTCCAGCCCTTGGAAGGACATACTCTTCAAGCAAAGATCCTCCGTTTGCAACTAAATGCAACTGAACCTTTAAAAAAACGACTCTGGCAAAAAATCGTGCAAGCAAAAATTTCCGAGCAGGCAAAAGTCCTCCATCATTTCGGAAAACCATCTCCTCAATTGGAAAAACTCGCTGCAAAAGTAAAAAGCGGCGACCCTGAAAATATTGAAGGACAAGCTGCCAGAATTTATTGGAAGCGGCTTTTTGGCCCCGAATTCAATCGAAATACCGAAGGAAAAGGAAAGAATTCTTTTCTAAATTATGGATATGCCATTATGCGCGCTGCAGTTGCAAGAGCCATCGTCTCAACCGGTCTTAACCCGGCATTCTCAATTCACCATAACAATCAATATAACGCATTGGCTCTGACAGATGACCTGATTGAGCCACTCCGTCCGCGGGTCGATGTCCACATATCAAACATCGTTTCCAAGCATTCGACTGAAGAATTAACGACAGAACTGAAGCATTTAATATTGGAGGTTTTGACGCAAGAAACACTTATAAATGAGCAAACATATTCTCTTTTCGACGGTATGGCTAAATACGCCGTAAGTTTCAAAGATTGTCTTGAAAAAGGCGATTCCACTCCTCTTGTCATTCCGAAATTATGTCTATAAACGGGTACAGAACCATGTGGGTTATAACCATGTTTGATTTGCCGACAGATACAAAGGCAGCCAGGCGAGCCTATACAAAATTCAGGGAGTATCTAATCGAGCAAGGTTTCATGATGCTTCAGTTCTCAGTTTATGCCCGCCCCTGCCTTTCCGACGAGATTGCAGAAGCTGTAGAAAAACGCGTAAAAGGCTCGCTTCCTGACGACGGAGAGGTTAGAATAGTGTCATTCACAGACAAACAATTCGCCCGCATGAAGGTATTTCATGGAAAAATCAGAGCTGCAACTGAAAAAATGCCTCAACAATTGTCGATTTTTTAGCGGCGCAAACCTCGTTTTAGCTGAATTTATGGCGGATTCGGGACAGAAGATTATAACTGACTGATGTCTGCCCGCTTTTCACAACACTGGCAAGATCCGATATCCGGACGTCAGTATTATAACTGACTGATGTCTGCCCGCTTTTCACAACTACGAGGCAAGCACAGTCACCCTCATAAACATTATAACTGACTGATGTCTGCCCGCTTTTCACAACCTGTTGTGTGTAGCTTCCTGTATAAAACTCATTATAACTGACTGATGTCTGCCCGCTTTTCACAACAGCACAATAAATATCCCCGCTAACGTGCAAATTATAACTGACTGATGTCTGCCCGCTTTTCACAACCACAGTATCCGCATAACGGATAGACGACCTATTATAACTGACTGATGTCTGCCCGCTTTTCACAACTTCAGTATCCGCATAACGGATAGACGACCTATTATAACTGACTGATGTCTGCCCGCTTTTCACAACCTTTCCAAAGGTAACTTGATAATCTTTTGTATTATAACTGACTGATGTCTGCCCGCTTTTCACAACGACAGGCGTTAATTGCTGACAGACTGATGGATTATAACTGACTGATGTCTGCCCGCTTTTCACAACAGCTTGAACGCAAGGCTTCACCAAACCGCTATTATAACTGACTGATGTCTGCCCGCTTTTCACAACAGCCGGCCTGTCATTCTCCCGGTCACT
>CAZEQP010000650.1:0-2801 GCA_964514345.1 uncultured Candidatus Obscuribacterales bacterium | reverse complement strand
AAAATTTCCAATACCCGTTTTTATCGAGAAGGAAGGAGAAGTTCTTCGAATGATCGTCTCGGTTGTTGAAGACTACATTGAAGACGCAACGCTCAAAGGCTTGCAGCACTTCACGGGTGTCGCGTGTTATGAATTGGGTTAATCGCAGAAGAGCGACATAGTCAAGTTGCGGATATCGAAAATCAACATGTGCCGCACCAGCGGCGGTGTGCATGGGAACTCGCATATTCTCTATACGGTCGAATCTTTCGATACCAAAGGCTGAAAGGTCTTTGCTCAAATCAAAGTACTGCATGTTTGGAATCCGTATTCCGCAAGCAGCGGCGATTTTGCCGTACATGGCTTCAATGGCGCATACTTCTTTGTGTTCGTGCGCTGCTGGAAATTTAATCAGCATAGGAATTCCGTTGATGACAGATGAGTTTGTCATGCGATTCTTTTTTAGATCAAAGTTCACCAGCACTTTTGGTCGAACACCCTGAGGCGAGCCACCCAATATCGCCAATTTTCTCAAAAGTTCTTCGCTCTCATCCTCAAATACATCTTGAACTTCTTGAGCAAGATCCAGCAACTTAATGTCTTCAGGCGTCAAAGTTTCACTCTCTGCTGGTTCGAAGGTGAGCGCGCCCATTGCTTTGTCGCCAATGAAAGCCAGGCGATCTAGAGGAGATATTTGATTTGGATTTCTTCCGGTTTTGCGAAAGAGTCTGTCCATGAGCAGCATTCCCCAGCCGTCCGGAAGCGCATCGCTTATAATGCCGGGCAGTCTTAGCAGATGCTCGGGGAAATAACCGTATGCTTTTGTGCTGAGTGGTAGTTTGAAAGGAGAGAGCTGCAAATTGCGTTCTATCGCCTCTGGAGTGTATTCGAAAAGCAAATCTTTTCCGTCGTCAGCCAGGACTGCCAGAATAAAACGCTCTCCCCATCCGTTGTAGATAACGTTTAGCTTTCTCATACTGATTTTCGAGATGCGCGTTGTCGCTTTTGGCTTGCACGTTCCATCTCTTTTATTGATTTAGGTTTTAATTCGTAGAGATGCGTAAATGCGTCAATCAGGCCTAGCGCCATTGAAACTCTCAGAAAGAGATCAAAAGTGCAACTGCCGGTGCGTTCGAAGTTACGTAAAGCCCGTTCTGATACTCCGGCTCTTGCAGCCAGTTCGCGTTGCTGAAGATTTTGAGCCAATCTATGGGCTCTGATTCTGTTTCCGAATTCAGCGGCTATTTCGTCTGTTGTAGAAAGCTCTATCGGTAATATCATGCTGGTTAACTACTAAAATTGGAGTTAATAGGTAATATTTTACCACTAAAATGAAATACAGTTCAACTGCCTAAATAAGATGATCTAAACAACTGCTGACAACTCTAAATTTTGTCACTATACTTGGCTTGGCGGATACAAAGGCGTAAATCCAATTGGTCGAAGACAGAGCAAACCTGCACGGCGTCGTTCAGTCGTCGCAACGCAAAGGACCTATCACAATGGGGCTTTTGTGGATAACGATGATGACTTTGTTTCCATGCACTTTAGTAGGATTTCTCTGGTACAAAGACGGGATGAACTTTTCGCAGGTATTGTCCTGCACCTTTTTGAGTTGTCTCATGATGATGGCTTACGGGCTTCCCGCCTGCCATCTGGGGGCGAAAACCGGACGCAGTTACGGCTCAATCATCAAAGCCGTTTTTGGAGAGAAAGGCGCCAACGTCGTCACTTTCAATCTGGTCTGGATGTTCGTCATCTGGTACGGATTGATCTCGCTTTTTCTGGGTGAAAGTCTTTATGGACTTTTCAAATTCGATATACCAATGATCGTGGTGGCGCCGGCTCTTGCGCTAGTGATGGCGCTGAATAACTTCTGGGGTTTCAAGGGCGTGGCAAATTTTGCTCGCTATTTTGCCGCACCGCTTTTGATTTTGTGGGTGATTTTTTCTTTTTGTAAAGCGGCAGGAAACGCCAGTCCGGCTGTTTATACAGACCCGGCACGTATAGATTTTGGCGCTGCATTTATTCTGGTGGCAAACTTTGTCATCGGCTGCGGCGTCTGGGGAAACGAGCAAGACTACTGGAGATATAGTAAAAATTCAATAGCCTGCATATTCCCACCCATATTAACCGCGGCTCTGGTCGGGCTTTGTTTGTTTCCGGTTACAGGCTGGATGGTCGCTAAAAGCAGTGGAATTACAGACTATGCACAAGCCACCGCTTATATGAGCGACTATTCTTTTGGTGGGGTTCCCTGGCTTTGTGCCCTGGTTCTTGTGGCTTCTTATTTTGCTGTGAATGATTCCAATTTATTTGGTTCAAGCAGTTCACTCTCACATTTATTCAAGTTGCCTCACCGTCCGGCGGTGATATTACTGGCACTATTGGGAGCCTGTCTGGCAGCCTTTCTTTCTCCTATGGGATGTGCCAAATCTCGGGAGCATATTGCTTCGCTTAATTGTGTAATCATGGCAACGCCTACTATTATTTTAATAACAGAATTTTATATCCTGGGACCATTGTCGAAACATACTACGATCAATGTAGATGCGGCTCTTGAAGGCAAAACAAAGTATAGACCGGCTGCTTTGATTGCGCTTTTAGCTGGTTGTATAGTGGGTGTGTCCACTGCCGGAGTAATACCGGGGATGGAGTCATTGAAAATAGGCATATGCTGGCTGCAAGGCTGGGCGGTGTTGGAGAACGTCAGCGGCGCGGATTGGAAGGACGTGCAATTGACGCTGGCGTCGGGCAATCCGGTGACGTTCCGCCAGGCGCTTTACCAGACGTATTATGTCGACCGGCCCGAAGTGCCCGTC
>CAZEQP010000649.1:0-2803 GCA_964514345.1 uncultured Candidatus Obscuribacterales bacterium | reverse complement strand
AAGCGATTGCCGGGCGAGTGGGCGACGCTCAGAATATGGTAAATGACCGAGTGTCTTTTCTTAAAGAAAAACTTCCCGGCTGTAAAGTGCAGGGTGACGTGATTGAAGGACCAATTCGACACAGTATTTGGGACAAAGCCAAAAACTGGCAGGCGGATTTTATTATAATGGGTAGCCACGGACGCACCGGGATCGCCAAATTTTTGATGGGAAGCGTATCTGAATCTGTGGCAAAAGGGGCGCCCTGCTCAATAGAGATAATCCACAAGCACACTCATTAGAACATTGCCTTTCAGACCCAAACAAAACCGCAAATATATCGCTTTCTTTAAGCCTTACGGTGTATTGTGCCAGTTCGGGCAGCCCAAGCCAACCGAAGGAGCGAAGCAGGATGCAAAAGAACGTGACACTCTTTCTTTATTTGATTTTCCTCCTCGCGTTTATCCGCTGGGAAGACTGGACGCAGACTCAGAAGGTCTAATTCTTTTGTCAGACGATGCCGACTTGAACGATATTTTGTTGCACCCGCGCAACGCCCATCAAAGAACTTATTTTGCCCAGGTGGAGCGGATACCCGAAGAAGCGGATTTGAAGATTCTAGAGAATCAATCTTTTAAACAAGTGCAGGCAAAACTTTTAACGCAAGAACCCGATTTACCACCACGGCCGGTGCACGCACCTATCAGATTTCGCAAAAATATTCCCACCGCCTGGGTCGCTATCACAATGACTGAAGGCAAAAATAGACAAGTCAGAAAAATGACTGCAGCAGTCGGTTATCCGACTCTAAGATTGGTAAGAGTAGCCATCGGCAAATTGCAATTGCAACGTCTTGGACTGGAACCAGGTGAATGGAAATATCTTGGTCCTAACGAACTGAATCTGGTTCTGAATCAAGTTTAAGAAACGCTTATTTTCATATATAGATCCAGCTACTTTATCTTTATCAGGTAATATATAGTCCGTATATTTTCTCGATGTTTTGGGAAAAACTGGGTGAAATCTGGGTGAAATCCGGGGGATAACAAAAATGACCGCAACAAAAAGCAGCACCGCCACCACCTGCAAACTTCTGGTCGGTGGAAAATGGATAGAATCATCCGCCAAAGAATTCACTCAAGTGTATAACCCCTCTTCAGGCGAAGTTATCGCCCGCACCCCCATGGGCGGCATGGAAGATGTGGACAAAGCGGTCAAAGCCGCTCAGAAAGCTTTTATCGAATGGAAAGAAGTTCCAATAGTTGAGCGCGCTCGTGTCATGTTCCGCTTCAAAAACTTGCTTGAGGCAAGCTATGAAGAACTGGCAAAATGTGTCACCCGCGAACACGGAAAAACTTTTCCTGAAGCAAGAGCTTCGGTGCAACGCGCTATTGAAGTAGTCGAATTTGCTTGTGGTATCCCCAGTTTGTTCACAGGCGACTCACTGGCTAATATCGCCTCCAATGTGGATTGCGAAACTATCCGCCATCCCCTTGGAGTATGCGCCGGAATTGCGCCCTTTAATTTTCCCGCAATGGTGCCTTTGTGGATGTATCCAATTGCCATCACTTGCGGAAATACATTTGTGCTCAAGCCTTCAGAGCGAGTTCCTTTGTCCAGCATGATGATTGCCGAGTTGCTTGAAAAAGCAGGCGCACCGGCTGGCGTCCTCAATATCGTCCATGGTGGCAAAGATTGCGTCAACGCATTGCTTGAACATCCGGATATCAAAGCCATTTCTTTTGTCGGTTCCACTACGATCGCCAAATATATTTATGAACAGGGAGCCAAATACGGCAAGCGTGTTCAAGCAGCTGGCGGTGCCAAAAATCACATCATCATCATGCCAGACGCAGACATGGATCACACAGCTCAGGCTTTGAATGCCTCAGCATTCGGATGCGCCGGTGAGCGTTGTATGGCTGGCTCGCTGGCTATTCCTGTCGGAGAAGCAGCTGACGCCATCATGGATAAACTGGTGGCAAACGCCTCTAAATTGAAAGTCGGTCGTACCGACGTCGATGACAAACATCCTGATATGGGACCGCTAATCACAAATGAGCATTTGAAAAAAGTCAGAGGTATGGTGGAGAAAGGCAAATCCGAAGGCGCCGATGTGGTGCTGGATGGACGCGAATTGAAAGTAAACGACGCGCCCAACGGATTTTTCCTTGGACCCACAATCATCGACCACGCCAAACCTTCAATGTCTGTGGTGCGGGACGAAATATTCGGACCAGTACTTTCAGTGGTGCGTGCCAAAACAATTGAAGATGCCATCAATATTGGTGCCGAGTGTCCTTACGGGAATGGAGCCGTCATCTTTACCGAGAGCGGCAAAGCAGCTCGTGAATTCAAACACAGATTCAATGCCGGCATGATCGGTATAAATGTAGGCGTGCCTGCCTCAATGGCATGGTTCCCCTTCACCGGTTGGAATAATTCATTCTATGGTGACTTGCACATTCAGGGTAAAGAAGGCATTCAGTTCTATACGCAGCAAAAAATGACCATGACTCGCTGGTTCGGCGGCGGAAGCCTGTCTGAAAAATTCCAGGATCCGGTCTGGAAGCCCCGCAAATCCTAGGCGCCAGCAAGGATCTGTACAAGAGCACTCGCATTATGTACGTCGCACATAGCACTGTGTCCAAAGTACAAAGTACAAAGCACAAAGCACTTAGCGCATGGGGGCGGGTGGTCAAAGCTGGCACGCGCCACGTGCCAGCTTTTTTGGACAGAGGCACCACAGAGACATGATGCTTGCTGTGAGACAAGTGACAAGTGACAAGTGTCAAGTGACAAGTGACAAGTGACAAGTGACAAG
>CAZEQP010000648.1:0-2814 GCA_964514345.1 uncultured Candidatus Obscuribacterales bacterium | reverse complement strand
AAAGGAATCAGGAATATCAATGTCAGTCTGAATTGAGTCAGCACGGTCCCACCAGAGTTATTCAAAAAGTTTGGCTAAATCAAGCTTAGCATTTGAACTCAGCCTCTGCTTGCGGGCGCTGGAAATTTCAGATATGTTGGTAAAATGAAAAGCTCTTTTGTCAAAGGCGGTTGCAACCGAATAAACGTGTCCTCCGCCCAAGCAAGCAGCATTGATGAACGTTTTTCGGTACTTGTAGTTTTTGCCTTACTGGAGCTCCTTCTGGTGGGTGCAGTCTTATTTGCATACACAAGCACTGCTGTTGCCTTGTTGCAGCTTACATCGGTTAAGTTAGTCCTGTTCGGTGTTTTTCTCTGGCAGGGACTGTGCGCCGTCGGCTATCTGGCTATGCCCAAAACCATAGGAGCGTCCAAATATTCAGAATGGATTGTTTTCGTTTTGATTTTTGCCATCCCGCTCTTCCTTGCCGGTCCTTACTGCATTCACGAAAGTGAACTGCTGAAGTTTACGATAAACCAAGCCGGTTAGACTAATATTTCTCAGCTTCGACCCCTTCTTGAATATTGCACTGATGAGCTTGTTGCGACGGATCATCCGTGCGTTTCCTGCTGATTTCCAAAAGATGCGCAAAAATCATTTCTCCGCAAAACCAAAATATGCGCGGGGAGATTTAAAAGAGAATATGGGACTTCACACATATTTAGTTTTTTTTTTCGAAGTGCCTAATCGCTCTCCTAAAAATCCAGATCCTTGAGAGTCTTCTCTTCTGTCGATTCGGTGGCTTTCTTGTCATCGCCGCCCATGATTGGATCCACAACGGCCTCAGAGCCAGTCGAAGGAGAAGCCTCCTGCGTCACTGTTTTTTCTTTGCCTGAACCGGTTTTTGAATCACCACCGGAGGCAGTATCACCACCGGATGCGGTATCACTCTTGGGTTCTTTGGCCATCTTGGTCTTATCCAGCGGATAAGCCTTGTAGAGAGCGCCGTCAAGATATATTTTGAACTCGCAATTAGAAACGTTTGACGGCTTTATTTGCGAAACAAACTCAAAATGACGCGATTGATGTTCACCCAGAGGGGCTACAAACTCGTCAATGACTTTAGTTTCTTTGGCCCAGAGCACATTGCCGTCTACCAAGTCAAACAATTCTGCTTTGATGGCCAGGGCGCTCACTTTATTAGGGCGCGGATTCCAGACTTCACCTGAAATTTTGGGACCGGAGGCATTCAAAACCACATGACGTAAAGTTACTTCAGGCAAAGCGCTGCTTGGATCTATCGAGCGTGCTTGTTGCAAATAAGCGTATCCTGTGTCTGAGTGTCCGGCATCGAGTAATTCTTTGCCGCGTTTGGCAAGCAGAGTGGACAGCTTACGTTCAAGAGCAGGATTGTTTCCCAGTTTGAGCGCCTCACGCAATTGTGAAATAGCCAATTCCAGTTTTCCAGATTCGGCGTAAATGTCGGCGGCACGTTCAAAATGTTTCGGGTTGCGCGATATATTTGTGAGCTTGCCTAAATAGCTCAGAGCCTCGCTTTCCTTGCCGCCTGAAGCAAGCTTCTCTGCCAGCTTTTCATAAATGGTGGCAAGTCTGGCTTCAGATTCAGAAAATCGAGAGCCGGTGCCGAGATTTTTTACTTCTTCCCAGCATGTAAGAGCTGTATCGAGATCGCCTGTGCGAAGGGCTTCGTCACCCCACAAAGCATCCAGATCTGCCAGTTCGGCTTTCTTGCCGGCGATGTCTTTTTGGGCCAGTGGACGCAAAAGATTTATAGCTTTTTCGTACTGTCTGCGCAATCTATAGTAATTGGCCATATCTGAAGCTAGAGTCGGCTCCGCCACCACGCCCTGACCCAGTTGTTGCGCTTTGGATATGGCATCCATCGCTTCTTTTTCTTTGTCGATGCCGATATAAGCTCTGGCCAGCAATAAATATGCATGAGGGTCGCTGGGACTGGCTGAAATTGCTTTCTTCAAAGTTTCAACCGCAAAAGCGTACTGACCGCGACCCAACCCACCTCGACCTTTGTCGAGCATTCGGTCGTAATCTTTTGGTTTGGTAAAAAAGAAAAATGTGGCACCGGCAAAAATCAATACAATCAAGCAGGCAGTCATTATTCCCACTGATGTAGGAATGCCTGTCTGACTCTGCATTTTCAAATTTTTGGAGCGGCGCTTTGAAGCTTTTTTGGAAGAGTCTTGATCCTCGTCCTCTTCATACTCGTCTGAGCGCTCAAGAACTTGCTGATTCTCGCCCATGTCTTGTTCCTGCTCCTGCAATCCGACTAAAGAGGTTCCACACGAAATGCAGGTGTGGAAGCGGTTATGAGGATGGTAAAGGTCACATTTGGGACACTGCATAAGTTTTTAAAAACAATACTTCCGCCTGTTGTCTAAATATAGGATAGAACAAATTCTATTTTGAAACATCCTACTTTTGGATACAGACGGAAGTGCTGATTTATTAGCCTGTTAAGACTATTTGATTTCGACTTTGGCGCCGGCAGCTTCCAACTTCTTCTTGATGTCTTCGGCTTCTTCCTTTTTGACTTTTTCTTTGATCGGTTTGGGAGCTGAATCGACCAGTTCTTTGGCTTCTTTCAAACCAAGACCGGTGATTTCGCGAACGATCTTAAGAACGTCGATTTTCTTGTCGCCAACTGAAGCCAAGACGGCATCGAATTCGGTTTTGGCTTCTTCTTCAGAAGCTCCACCGCCGGCGGCTCCGGGTGCCATCATCATGGCGCCCATCGGGGCAGCGGCTGTGACGCCGAATTTTTCTTCCATTTTGGTTTTGAGATCGGCTGCTTCAAGC
>CAZEQP010000647.1:0-2823 GCA_964514345.1 uncultured Candidatus Obscuribacterales bacterium | reverse complement strand
TTGAACTTTCTCTAATGCTCAGACCGTGCTCAAAGACTTCGCCCAGTTCCAGGCTTTCTCGATTCCTTCTTTTAGATCAATTTCAGGCTCCCATTTCAAATAATTGCGCGCCAATTCGATGTCAAGCACATTCGAAGGGACGTCAAGCGAGCGAGCTGGCGTTCTTTCTACTTTCACTGGTACATCTACGACTTGCTGAATGGTCTCGACAATATTACTTAATGAATAACCTTTGCCAGAGCCTATATTGAAAACTCTGGGGTCACCCTTTTGCGGTTTGTACTCGGCTGAGGCAATTATTGCTCTGGCTGCATCGCTTATATAAATAAAATCACGTACCACCGCGCCATCACCAAATACAGTGATGGGCTTGCCGGCTTTTATTCTGCCCAGAAATACGCCTATTGCACCTTGTTTGGAATCGGGATTCTGCCTTTCTCCATACGGATTGGCAATGCGCGCCACAACATAATCGAGATTGTGCAGTTGATGATAAAGACTTAAATATTTTTCAATCGCCAGCTTGGTGATCCCGTAAGAACAAATCGGATCGGTGGGATGATCTTCTTTGATAGGCACAGAACGGGGAACCCCGTAAACAGTGCCACCTGAGGATATGAAAACAAACTTTTTCACTTTAGCCGAAAGGCTTTCTTGTACCAACTGGAGCGTATCCACCAGATTTGAACGCACATCATAAATAGGATCGTTGTTTGATGTTTCAGGCAGTGTCGTATAAGCCAGATGGAAAATGATATCCATGCCTTCGACAGCTTTCTGGATATCACCGTGATTGCCCAGATCGCCGCCCACAAGATATTCCACACCAGCGATTGGTTCCATGAAGCGGCTGGGATATTTGTCAAAAACCCTGGTCTGGTAGCCCTTTTTGACAAGATGCTCGACCAGACTGGTGCCTATAAATCCATTGCCGCCGATTACCACGGCTCTCATAAACCGGTTTCCTTTGTTTGAGACTTCAGTATTTTACAGGATACAGGAGATTCCAAGCCTAAATCACTCAGTCACTTGATTCTGTAACGTTCTCAAGTGTGAGGGGATAACTGTAGGACTCAATTGCCACGCCGGAAGCATCAAAACATCTGGCCCGGACTTGACGAAAACCATGAAAATCCATCACTTCAGGCGGAATCAAAGCTTTTACTTTGCCAGCCTCAATCTGCGACTTGATCCTGGTTTCCACCATGGATTCTGAATCTTTGCCGCCGCTCAAATTTTCGAAAAAATAATTTGGTTTACTGATTTGAAACTCAACCGATATCGGTTGAGTTTTTTGAGTTGATGGCATGAGCGAAACATCAGCCGCAACTTCATATTTGGAATCTTTTCTCACCCAGTGCGTCCCGTAATTCGACCAGGCAAGGGGCTTGCCTGATTGAACAGAATTTAGGGTTATTTCTGGAGCCGCATTTGAATAAGCAATCAGATCTGCTTTGCCTTCATCTATATGACGCAGCGGAAGATGGACGAATATTTGCTGTATTTTCCCTGCACTCTGCCACTTCCAATAATTTGAAATAGGAATGCGGATTTTTTCCGGCAGAAAAATATAGTCGAGAACTTCAACTTCACTTCTATCCTTATCGTTTGCGCCTTTGAAAGATAGTTTCACCGCTGGTTTTCCCAGCACTTTCATTTCTTTTAGAAGTGTTTCGGATAAATCTATATCTAGATAATCATAATGAGACGGCACTATATTTAGTGCGTCTATTGTAAGTTCCACATTCTTGTCTGAAGACACACTCAAACCAGCCGGCAACGCTTTCAGCGGCACACCGGCTGCGGGCGGCTCGACCGGGAATAGAACCCACTTTTTGTCGTTCCAGTTCCACTTATAGAACGGATATCGTGAAGCAGCCGCAAAACGGAAGAACCCCAGATCAAGCTTGTTTTCATCCCCATAATATTTGGAGCCGAAAGACAAAACATTTTCTCTGGTTTCTTTTGAAAAGGGCGGCTCCAGATAAAACAACAAAGATATGGCGTTCAAAATCATATGGGCGCCTTCACGTTCACTTGGCGTTCCCATGACACAGACTTTTTGCCCTTTAGGAGTCTTCTCCGAGAGTGCTTTTGTTTCGGCTCCCAAAGCCCGAGTTTGTGCACCGGCATTTATCCAGCTGCGATTATTTTTCATAGCCAGACTCATATAATTGGCCGACAAAACCAGAAGAATCACCACACCGCCTATGGCAATTCTTTTGTTCAGTTTTACCAGATCGCTTTTAATATTTTGCGGCTTGATCGGCGCAAACACTAGCACTGGAACCAATATCGAAAGTGGCGCAGTAGCAAAAAAGAGAAATCGAGCTCCCTCAAGATCAAAACCCAATCCATAAAGTTGATAAATGGGAACGAGTGAAACCCCCAGCCAAACGAGAATAAACAACATCCATTTTCTTGGCCAGTTATATATAAATAAACGCACACCGACCAGCAAAAATATGCCCAGATAAATCTTTGTCAGCATTTGTCTGACATTTTCCAGAGCCCCGCCGTAACTTATTTTAAGCGGGAAGAATATTCGCGAGAGCGTGCCTGTGTCGGTCCATTTGGTGAGAATCTCAGATAATTGATTGGAGCCGATACTCCCTGTGTAGCCACCACCCATAGTGCCCAGGGCTAAGTATCGAATTATGAAATAAATCACTGTGAAAGCGCCAAAAATAAGTGCCACTTTTTTCAGCTTCTGTTTGTCTCCCCACAAAAAGCTCATGGCTACTGCCAGAACCGGCAATCCAATAGCCATTTCTTTAGTAAGAATGGCAATCCAGAAACAAACACAAGCAATAATAAGAAAAC
>CAZEQP010000646.1:0-2825 GCA_964514345.1 uncultured Candidatus Obscuribacterales bacterium | reverse complement strand
ACAAGAGGCGCTCAGGGCATGGCGTTGTTCCAGAAAGACCAGCCGGTATTTGAATTGCCTCCCTTCAACAAGAGTGAAGTATTCGACGTAACTGGCGCAGGCGATACTGTTATTGCCACTATGACACTGGCTTTAGTAACCGGCTCCACACCGGCTGAAGCCATGGCTCTGGGGAATTTAGCCGCCGGCATAGTGGTTAGAAAATCAGGCACGGCGGTAACCAGTCAAAAAGAAATGCTTGAAGCGCTCGACCAGACCACTTTGCCCTTTTAACAGTTAGCAGATACTTTCATTTTTCCAGCGTTCCCGCAGACCTTCATAGGCTGGTCCTTGAAGATTTTCAATTGAATAAAAAAATTCTTCGCGCATATTCTGGGGCAAGCGCAGAACCGAGTTGTACATTTGATCGCAGAAGGCTTTTATGGTCGATTGAACCAATTGCTCATTCTTCAAAAGCAGTTCAGCATAGTCACAGTAATTTTCTTTGTTTTCCAGCGCTGTCTCAATGCATTTCATCCAAGTTGCTACCATCATGCGATCCTCAGTGTTTTTCCAGAAGCAATAATCTGATGTATACACAAGCATTCTATTTTGGACATCTTTGGACATCGAATTGCCTACTTTGGACAAAAATAGGTACCGAATTTAGTACGGATTCAAGCCCGGCCTATTAGAATATGGACACCTATGAAAATTTCTCCGGACTTGACTATTCAGGAAATGCTCAAATTAGCCTCCGACCACAAGGATGGCAGCGTTCCCATGCCCGAAGAAGAGTGTATTGCCTTGATAGCCCTGATTAAGGAAAAGGCAGCCGACCAACTCGACTACGGAGAAGAAATGATCGTAGGTAATGCCCGCATTGTAAAAAGGGTTACAGGGGCTGTTTCTGTCTTTTTCGGCAAAATTTAAAAGGAATCGATTATCCAAATGAAAAAACCAAATATTCTGGATTTACTGCTGGTAGCCGTTTTTTTAGTCTCCGGCATCGGATTTTTTCTTGCCAAAGCAGGACATGCCGGCGTGGACCAGGTAATTGAAGGTGTCAGAAAAGTCAAAGTCAAGATATCTGTTATCGGCTTAAAGACTCTGGACACAGAAATAATCAAAAAGGGAGATCACTCGTCCATCACTATCCGCAATAGACCCATTGAGCCGGCTATGGAAATAGTGGATGTCGAGCACTGGCCGCATAAAGCCTCATTTCTCAGCCCGGATGGCAAGAGCGTGCTTGCTTTTCCGGATCCGGCCATACCTTTTGCTCATGATTTTGTAGTCACAGTAACTGATGAAGCTGAGGTGACTAAAGACGGCTATGTAATCAGAGGCAATAAGGTCAAAATAGGCAATCAGATTGAACTGGAAGGGATGAAATATCGAGTTCAAGGCATGGTCATCGACATTCTCTAGGAAATTGACCATGGACATCTGGTGGCAAAACACTTTTAAAAATTCTCTTTTCTTAGGATCCACATGCTCTTTTCTGGAAGGATTCAGAGATAGGCTGGCACCATCTTCAGGAAGCCTGGGCAGTCTGATGCAAAAGGCGAGTTATCTTGTGGTGCTCGGTTTGTTTTTGGCTCTGGGCTTGCCTCAATTTGCCAGCGACAAACTGGGACTGGCTGCCATTACGCTTCTAGCCTGTTTTTTGTGGGTGACTGGTTATTGCATCGGCGGCAAAGAAGAACGAAAACTAAGTCATATAGACATTTTTGTTCTTCTGCTTGTTCTTATAAATGTTGTTTGCGCCTTTTCATCACATTATTTTGCCGCCAGCTTGAAGGGTCTGGCAAAAGTCGTAATTTATATCGGTACTTATTTTCTTTTCACTGCCGTGTTTCACAACTCGTTAAAACGCAGGATGAGTGTAATTTTCACCATTTTAGCTCTCGGGTTTGCTTTAAGCCTTTATGGGTTTTATCAATACAAAATAGGCGTGGCGCCGCTTGCCACCTGGGAAGATCCAAGCGTGGAGGGCGGAGGCGGAACTCGAATCTTCGCCACTATGGGAAATCCCAATCTGCTGGCCGGATTCTTTGTGCCTCTAGTGCCAATCAGCCTGGGCTTGGGCTTGTATTATCTTGAGTTGAAAAAATTCATTTTTGCCGTACCTGTTTTTATTGTCAGCGCAGCAATTTCCCTTGCCATAGTTTTTACAGGTTGCCGTGGGTCATACATTGCCATTGGTGCTTGCCTTGGTGCTTTTGGACTGATTACCTCATTCTGGGCCTGGAAAAATTTGCCGTACATCCGCAAATTCTTACCTTTGATTTTCATCGCTGTGCTGACCGGTCTGGCTCTGGTTATTTGGAAAGTACCGGAATTGGGGCAAAGAATACTCTCTATGTTTTCAGGACGCGATCACAGCTCAAATTCATACAGAATGAATGTCTGGATTTCGTCATTCAATATGTTCAAAGAAAACTGGTGGTTGGGTGTAGGCGTAGGTAACGAAGCCTTCAGACTGGCTTATGGTTTGTATATGGTGAGCGGTTTTGATGCCTTGGGCACTTATTGTGTGCCGCTTGAAATACTGGTGGAAAACGGAGTGCTGGGACTTATTATTTTTGCCGGACTGGTAGGTTTTGTGATGCTTCGAGCTCACAATCTTTTCTGGACAAAAAACTCAACCGCCCAGCGTTGGATTATTCTTGGTTTGGCTGAGGCCATACTGGCTCTAATGGTCCACGGTATGGTCGATACAGTCTTTTATCGACCGCAAATTCATTTTATTTTCTGGCTGTGCGTTTCACTCATTGCACTTCCCTGGAATATATATAAGTATGGCGCCGAGCAATATTAACGCCGCTTAATTAAATACCGTT
>CAZEQP010000645.1:0-2840 GCA_964514345.1 uncultured Candidatus Obscuribacterales bacterium | reverse complement strand
TGATGTCGGGCAAGCTTTCAGACACAAAAGGATGTCTTCTGGCTCTGGACAGACATAATTTGTTTACCGATCCCAACACCTGGTATGTTGCGACACTGGTCACACCTGGAAACAAAGTTTCAGGAATGAGTATTCCTGGAGTGCCCGGAATCATGTTCGGACGCAATGATTATATTTGCTGGGGCGGTACTCAATTGAAAGCGGATACTCAAGATCTATTTATCGAATCTTTTTCTCAAAATATTGCCAATAAATACAAAACGCCTACAGGTTGGGCGCCGGTGGAAGAGATTATCGAAGAAATCGGATGCCGTGGTCCTTTAGGCAATAAAGTTTTTCAACAAAAGGTACTGCTTACAAGACATGGTCCGGTGCTTACTCAGTCGGGTGATACTGCTGTTGTCCTGGCCTGGAGCGGTCACGACAATTTCAAGCCGTCGCTTGAAGCTTATTTGAAATTGAACAAAGCCAGAAACTGGGCTGAATTCCAGAGTGCGCTTGTAGATTATAAAGGTGAGCCTCAAACTTTCACGTATGCGGACAAGACCGGAAATATAGGTATGCAGGTGGCGGGAAATATACCGGTGCGAAATGTCTCGGCATTTTCCCACCGCCTCAATGCAGGACAGCTCTTGCCCGGCTGGACCGGTGACTGCGACTGGATTTCGCGTCTGGGACAAAATGAATTGCCCAGTGTTTTCAACCCGCCAAACGGATATATCATAGGCAAACTGGATAATTTAAGCGGCACCACTATTGATGTCACACCTTATCCGCAGGCTCGAGTCGGCGGTCTGATTGAAGCAAGCATTCATTCTATAAGACGTCCAGGGTTACCTGAGATGGCGTTGTTCCAGGCGGACGATTATGGTGCTCTTTCCAAAACAGTGAAAGACATGCTCAAAGGGGCAGTCACCAAATTAGAGAATGTGGACAAAACACAGCTCATATTGCTCGACAAATTTGAAGAGTGGGATGGCATGCTCACAAGCAATAGTGTTTGCGCCACGGCTTACGAAGCCTTTATCCGCATGGCGGCAAGGCGTATGCTTGTTCCCAAAATAGGCGAAGACCTGACCAACGAGTATATAAATAAGTACCCGCGCTGGACCCATTTTCTTGAAGCTGTGTTGAAGCGTAAGGACGCTTCCTGGCTGCCACCGGAAGAACGCACTTTCGATACTTTTATCGTGAGCACTTTCGGTCAAGCAATCAAAGAAATCAGAGTGGTCACTGAAAATGAAGACCCCAACGCCTGGACCTGGGGATCTTTGCACCAGGCTCGTTTTCAGAGTGTGGTTCTAAACGGCTTGCCTGAATGGCAAATTCAACTGGGCAAATTTATAAATATTCAGCCGGTACCTGTGCCGGGTGACGCCGATGCGCTCAACGCCTGCAATGTTACTTATTCGACTAAAGGTGAGTATAAGTGTACTGTCGGTCCGGTGCAACGTTTGCTCATTGATATGTCTGATGCCGACAAATATTATGAAACTCAGCCTCTGGGTCAATCCGGTCATCTATTGTCTAGCAATAGATTAGACCAGCTCAAAGCCTGGCTCTCGCAAAAGCCCTTGCCGGTGGCGTTTTCAGAGCAGCAAATCGATCGTTATAAGCATAAACTGATCTTTGCACGGGAGATATAAAAAACATGGCATCCAGGGAAAACTCACTTAAAAAAGTTCTGGTGGCTGATGAAATCAGCGATTAGGGAATTGAGGTACTTTCTAAAGATCTGGATGTTTCGTATTTGCCCAAAATCACCCAGGAAGAATTGCTCAAAACAATCGGCGACTTTGATGCTATCCTGGTGCGCAGCCGCACTCAAGTGAACAAAGATGTCATAGACGCAGGCAAAAAGTTGAAAGTAATTGGTCGGGCCGGAGTGGGTGTCGACAATATAGATTTGAAAGTTGCCACCGAATCCGGTGTGCTCGTGGTCAATTCACCGGAAGGAAACACGGCGTCCGCCGCGGAACATACAATGGCTCTGATGCTGTCTCTGGCGAGACTTGTGCCCCAGGCGGATTCGTCGATGAAAGACGGTCAGTGGCAGCGAAATAAATTTATCGGGGTTGAGCTTTTCAACAAAACTCTTGGTGTTATCGGTCTGGGCAAAATAGGCTCGCGTGTTGCTCATGTGGCTAAGAGCATCGGTATGAAAGTGCTTGTTTATGACCCTTTCATCAGCAAACAAAGAGCTGAAGAGCTTGATTTGAAAACAGTGTCACTGGAAGAAATCTGGCGTCAGGCTGATTTTATTACTTTGCATATTCCCAAAACAAATGAGACTGCAAATCTTATAAGCGGGACGGTTCTGTCGCGTATCAAGCCGGGTGTGCGTATCATCAATGCTTCACGCGGCGGCGTTATAGACGAAGCGGCGCTTGCCCGAGCCATCGCCGATGGACGTGTGGCGGGTGCCGCCCTCGACGTTTATGACACCGAACCGCCCAAAGATTCACCACTGCTGGCGGTGGCGGACAAAATAATTATGACTCCGCATCTTGGCGCCTCCACTGTTGAAGCTCAATACAATGTGGCTATAGATCTGGCTGAACAAATCCGCGATTATCTTATCGACGGTGTTTGTCGCAGTCCTGTAAATCTGCCTTTCATGCGTCCTGATATTTTAAAAAATTTGGGCAAATATTTTGGACTGGCTGAAGCCATGGGAGCCATTGCCGGAGGACTGATAACCGGCAATGTGCGCGGAGTCGAGATATTAAACTACGGCGGACTGGCCGTGAAAGATACCACACCACTGACGGTGGCGGCTCTGACCGGATTGTTTAGAAGCAGAATTGAAAGTGTCACTTATGTAAATGCACAAATCATCG
>CAZEQP010000644.1:0-2845 GCA_964514345.1 uncultured Candidatus Obscuribacterales bacterium | reverse complement strand
TACAGTGCCATCAGGCTAGTCCGCCCTGAAGCGCGTAATACAGAGCAGACACGGCGCAACTCGCCAGGGAGGAACACAAAATGCCAGTAGAAAGTATAGGACGTGATTATCAGGGTTCTGATAGTTCAATTAATTTGGATGGAAGATCGCAGGGAATGCGCGCTTTGAATAATTTGTTTGATGATGCTTATAACTTTGGCAGACAGACAGTCGGCGATTTACAAAAACATGGACCGGCAATGCTCAATTCAGTGGTTGAAGAAGTGAAAAAAGACCCGCGCAAAGGAATAGAAGCAGTTGCAGTGCTCGGTCTGACAGCTACGGCAGTGGCGGCCGAGTCGCCTGTCCTGATTGGAGTAGCATCAGCCGGCGCCATTCTTGGCGGCATTCATCTAGCCGGTGAAGCTTGCGCCAGTGAAGCGAACAAATGGAATGATACAGTCCGTAAAGGTCATTAATTCTTTTTGTCTGTCTTTTTCATGCGCTTACCCGATTCGATCAGTCCCGGAGATGAACCGAAGTTAGATATAACCTCATAGTTATCGATCCAGTCACCATTTAAGAATCCTGCATCAACAAGCCTGCGGAAATTTTCTCTAGGAACATTGCCGTGAGAGATCATGAACCTGGGATTTACGAATCTATGGTCTTGCCTGAATCGTTTTGCCACCCTTACGGCAGACTCTTGTGGCGGAATTTCGATAAAATGCAAATTGACACTATACCCTCTTCTTTTTGCTTCTTTCAAAAGATCCATCGTCCACCTGATATCACCGGTTCCGGTTCCCGGTATCACCAGGTTGTAACCTGAGCGCATGGCGGTTTTGATTAATCGATCATTTATTTCATTGCTTCTTTGAATCAAGGCTGTGGCACCAAGCCCATTGTTCCCGGCAAACTCAGGACCAAGCTCACTTGCCAGTTCTTCCGGAAGAGGTATGTGATATCCTTCGCAAAGAATTTTCGCATCATCAGCTTCCGCCACAATGCTTCCAAATTGTCTGGCGGTACGCTCTATCAGGGTGGTTTTGCCGGCTCCGGTCAATCCAAAATATATATCTATCCTTGGTTTGTCGCTTTTTGCGGCGCTCTTTTGTTTTTCTCTGAACAAATGCTTGAAGATGGCCCTGTCCGCTTTTCTGTCCGCCGGAGAAGCGGGATCATATTTGACTTTGTGATTCATAGCCAACTTTTGCAAACTGGCAAATATTGGTTCGGCTTCCAAACTCTCTACTGTCTTTTGCGTTGAAGGCAATTCTTGCAATTTTTTCGCATCATCATGACGAATCTTGCGCTTCACGGTTAAAGTTTCATCGCCACGCCTGAATCGTCTCTTCTCTTCAATCAGCTTGTTTCCTATGTATTCTTTTCGGCTGCCTGTGGTTTCATTTACTATTACAGTGCGTCTTTTTCCGCCATAACTGTAAACATAAGTAGATCCGGTTTGGCCGTTCTCGCGCCATTGCTGTTTAGACAATGACTGAGTTAAGTTTATGACAGGTGAATTGCTCTCCGGGATAAGCAGTGGATCAGGCATGCTCATATGATCAGAGTCATGCAGGGCATACAACTTTTCCCAATATCTTCTTCTGACACCATATTGAATATTCTGGGATTTGTTTGTGACTAGAACATCTCCCGGATAAAAAGTTTGTTCGACAAAAGTGCCGTCTCGTCGTTTTCCGACTTTAATCACAAGTTCTCTGTCCAGAATCTGAGCGTCGACTACTTCAGTTTTCACCCATTGATCCGGTCGGTCCAGTAATCGACCGTAAGTTCGCAAGAACTCGGCTTCATCAACCTGATAGCCTTTGCCTAGATGTCGGTTTTGATAAACAAAATAATTTCCTTTTACTGCACCAGGGGCAGGCACATTGTTTTCCTGGATCAACACTGCCTCAACCGGCTCAACCTTGATATATTGTCTGGACTTGATATGACCCAGATGAGTAATCGGCTCAATCGAACGGCCCAGCGCGCTCATTGTCTGAGACTGCGCCAGATGGTGTTTGACAAGTTCATGAAAGTTGGGGAAGCTCTCTATCAAAAGTAAACTTCTAAACAATCCCGGGTGTGTACTTCTGATCGTCTTGCCGTCATCAGTCCGGCCGATTTGTTTATACTTCTTGATCAAAGTGGATGTATCCAGTCCCCGACCGTATTTTCTCACGAAGCTCATTGCTACGAGCATCTCAGAAAAAAGCAACTCATAATCTATGTTTTCAAGCTTCATTTGGGTAACGCTGGGATCAACAGCAAAACTTCTGGTCAAACGAGGAAATAGTTTGAAACCATCCCAATCTTTGAGTCTGTCCAAATTCTTCAGATCTCTCCTCAGAGTATTGCGAGCCAACCCACGTCCGGTAACATCACCATTTGCATGCATGAAAACGGGGCTTATTTCTCTCACTATGGATGCGGTAATTTCATTCGATCTTCTACCTTCCAGAAACGCTCTGGGAATGACAAATGTTCGCGCGGCTTTGTCAAACCTGAATGCATCTGCACTATCTTCAGTAATCTTGAAGAAATATGATTTGCGCGTTAAGAAATTTAAGAGACCATCAGGAAGAAATTGTATGTTTCGCCCAAGAATCAAGTGTGTTTTATTATTCACGTCGAAATTAGAAATCAGCTCGGACATAGCTCCGCTAAAGGTGCTGATACGATAGTTATTTTGCGCCCCCAGGTATCTCATCGCCCAGTGAGCAATTTTCATGTTTGGAATTTTTCTGAGTTTGACCCTCAAATACAATCCTGAATCTTTTCCGCGTAATTTAACCAGGTAGCTTGTAGCGTCAAACGCCGCTTCATTACTCAACTTGAGTTTATTGCGAATTAACCA
>CAZEQP010000643.1:0-2849 GCA_964514345.1 uncultured Candidatus Obscuribacterales bacterium | reverse complement strand
CACTCAAAAAAGTTAGATCTCCCTTATCACATGCGGTGTTCACCGAATACTTACTCAAAACGGAAATTTTACTATTTTATATCGTAATTTAGCTGTAAACGCCGGTATTTGTTGGCTTTCAAACGATTGGGTAAGAAATTCATCCCACCCCCCTTGACACATTAGACCGACCGGTCTATTCTTTTATTAACGGACCCAATCTGGCGCAGAAAAAGAACAGGAATTTCCTGCTCGGCAACGCCTGTGGTCTACTGCGAGGTGGTTGCATGTTTACTTATGTCAAACGAAGATACCAGAGTTTCTTTCTAGTTGTACTTGCCATACTTATGCAAATCCTGGTGGCAACAGCAGCCAGAGCCGAAGTCTCATGCCCTTATTCAGTGCCTCTTGTAATTAAAAGCGGAACCGACACACCACGGGCAGTGGCGATAACCATCCATGGTTTCGGTCTACATAAAAGATCCTATGACGCTTTCGCTCAAGAATTGAACGATCGAAACATCACCACTTACGCTCTGGATGTTCGAGGATTCGGAGACTGGCAGGTTAACTGCCCATACAGAGCACTTAATTTCGAACGGGCGATGAGCGACATAGAAGATACGATAAGCTCGATCAAGAAACGCTATCCATCAGTACCTTTGTATCTTGTCGGTGAATCAATGGGAGGCGCTATAGCGCTTGCATACGCTTCCAGACACGATGGGGAGCTGGACGGCATCATTGCGTCAGTTCCTGCCTACAGCAGAACCTCTGCCTTGCCTACAGCCATTTCAGTTGCGGCAAGATATCTTCTCAGTGCAGGTGGTCCAATAAACATGAACAAATCGCTGGTAGGAAGAGCATCCTCAAACCGCATAGTGAGAAGTAACTGGCGTCAAGACAAAAATGCCAGAATGAATTTCTCTCTTTCTGAACTAATTAGATTCAATCGTTTTATGAAAAGAGCCAATCGAACAGCCACTACAATCTCCTCCACTCCCATCTTATTGCTGCAGGGAGAACAAGATCGGCTCATCAAACCTAAAGGAACGGCCCTGCTTTATGCTCAACTACCCACGAAAGACAAGGAATTGGCACTTTTCGACACTGAAGAACACTTGATTCTCGAAGAAAGACGAGTCAGCAAAAATGTGGTGGCAAAAATCGACAGCTGGATAACCTTGCATCAAAATGCAAGTCTCTTAGCTCTAAAATAGGAGAAAATCTTGAAGAAACAGTTGCCAAAAGCATTTATGCCTCCCCAGGCATAAAATCGGACCCCAAATATGCCTACCCAAGCATAAAGTGTTGCTGCACAGTTTTGGAGCGATCAAAACAGCAGTCAAGCGAATAAAATTGACGATTGGCGCGTACAATAGCTTTTGCGCGTTATCGGAGCGCAAAATATGCCGATAAGTGCTTGCATTTCACCTAGACTTCGGGGGTCTGTCCGAGCAAATGAGCGATACTACTCTGTCAGTTAAATACGAAAATTCACTTGTATTTGCCCAGCGAATGGACGAGCAAGATCCGCTCAAAATTTTCCGCAATGAATTCTTGTTCCCCAAAACTAAAGATGGAAAAGAGTGCTTGTATTTTGCCGGAAATTCGCTTGGGTTGCAGCCTAAGAAATCGCGGCAATTCATCATTGAAGAACTGGAAGACTGGGAAAAATGGGGAGTGGAAGGGCACTGGGAAGCTCGCCATCCCTGGCTTCCGTATCACGAATTTCTCACTCACTCTACATCAAGACTAGTCGGTGCCAAACCTGAAGAAGTAGTGGTCATGAACACTTTAACAGTGAATTTGCACCTGATGATGGTTTCATTTTATCGCCCAAGCAAAGAGCGATATCAGATAATCGTGGAGGGAGGCTCTTTTCCATCGGACAAATACGCCGTCGATTCACAGGCGCGTTTTCATGGTTTTGATCCAAAAGAAGCCATAGTCGAACTCTGGCCTCGTCAGGGGGAAAAACTTCTTCGCCATGAAGACATTATCGACAAAATAAATGAGAGCGGAAACAAGCTTGCCCTGGTCATGTTGGGCAATGTCAACTATCTCACCGGACAGGCTTTTGATCTGCAAAAAATTGCCGAGGCGGCGCATAAACGAGGTGCATTTGCCGGGACGAATCTAGCTCACGGAGCAGGAAATCTTCATCTTAAATTGCACGACTGGGGACTGGATTTCGCTGTGTGGTGCTCCTACAAATATCTTAATTCCGGTCCCGGCGCTCTAGCCGGATGCTTTGTGCACGAGCGCCATCTGGGGCAGAAAGACCTTCCACGTTTTGAAGGCTGGTGGGGGAACAATAAACAAACCCGTTTTCAAATGGGTCCGGATTTCGATCCTATCCCTACCGCCGAAGCCTGGCAATTGAGCAATCCACCTATATTTCAACTTGCCGCTTTGAGAGCTTCGATGGAATTGTTTGACCAGGCCGGCATAGGAGAATTGCGCAAGAAAAGCGAGCTTTTGACCGGATATCTTGAATTCTTGCTGGATCAAATTCCGAACGACTATATCAGCATAACCACTCCCAGAGACCCTCTGGCTCGAGGCTGTCAGTTAAGTGTCACCGTGGGTGGTGACGCTAAAGCTCTGGTGAAAGATTTGAGCAAAAAAGGGGTCATTTGCGACTTTCGAGAACCAAACATCATCAGGCTTGCACCCACTCCTTTGTACAACTCATTTGAAGACGTTTTTAAAATAAGCGAAGTGCTTAAAAGCCATTCATAACGCCAGCGGTTGTCAGCATAAACAAGCTTCGCGAGCTATTAAAGCTTTGTCTGTGCCGGGCTTTCCGAGACGGCTTGAAAACTATATAAGTTTATTTAGCAGGTGAGCTTGAACCAGAGCACTTG
>CAZEQP010000642.1:377-2855 GCA_964514345.1 uncultured Candidatus Obscuribacterales bacterium | reverse complement strand
GAAGGCAAAGAAGGTCCGCACGAACCGCGTCTGACCAAACTGCTTGACACCGTTCCGCTTGATTCGGCTCCAGCCCAGACCCAGACCCAAACTCAATCGACGGTTTCAAATCAAAGTTCGGGCAACTCATCCCCGTCGCAGGGCCAGACTTCACCGTCTCAATCTCCCCCTTCCAGATCACAAGCACCAAATGTGGCGGCAGCTGATGAAGATGACGGCTCAGGAGGCAATTATCCTGCCGTTAATGCCATTGAACAAAAAGCTTTCAACAAAACATTCGCCAAAGAACCAATCGCCACACGTTTAGGTCGTCTGGAAACCAAATATCTGGGCAAAGTATCCACTTCAAACGATTTAAGCGAACGTATGGACAAGCTGAAACGAGCCTCCGGTGTCGATATCACTGCAGTGGCTCCTCCCGGCAGTGAATGGGCGGAAGATGATGAAGATATCGATTTTCCCAGCCCCGGCTCACAAAGACAGTATCACTCCATCAACACACCGCAGAGCTCCACTGTCCCTCGCTACGGCGAGGATGGACGTTCATTCAGCGGAAGAGACTTAAGACAGGACTTCCAGAAAGCTTTTGGACGCAGTGCCACAGGTGGTGGCATGACTTCGTCTCCCGGCAATTACGGCATGCCTACAAGTGGCGGCAGCCAGTATTCGTCAGGCTCCTCCGGCTCGTACGGAATGGGCGGCACAAGCAGTTCCTCCTCTACACAAACATCGGATCGCGGAAATCTGGCTTATACTCCCCGTTCAATGCCCAGTCCGGGCGCTATGAACTCGATGCCTCAGAGTTCTATGCCTCAAGGACAGGGACAAAATTCAATGTCCTCGCTGCCTCCCACCGCCCCTCAACGCATGGGCTTGAACCAGCAACTTGATGCGCTTGAAAAACAAATTCTGGGCAAGACCTTTTCTAAAGAAGGAATGCCTAATCGTTTAGACAGACTGGAAAAAACAGTTTTTCCGCAACAGCAAAATCTTTCGCAGATGAGTCTACCTGAGCGTGTCAGCAGGCTGCTTTCAGTGGTGCCGGCGGCAACTCAAGGACAGCCGCAAAATCCGCAGCAACAAATAGCCAACAGAATGGACGACGACGATCTGGATGACGACGGAAACGGCATCCCCACCGCACCCCAACGCAAGGGCGGTCTGGGCAAAGTGCTCAACTCGCTGGGCAATATGTTCGGCAATATGCCTGTCGGTTCATACACAGTGACAGGTGGCAACATGGTAGCTGACCCATCAGGCTACTGGCTGGATCGCAACACCGGAAATTTGATTAATCCGGCAACTGGAGCCGTGGTTGGAAGCAGAACGACAACCGGCATGACAACCGCCATGCCCAGTTACGGTTACCGCACAATGACCCAGGGCTTCTCTCCCTACACCACAGGTTATCCCTCAGCCTCGCCTTATGTCACCTCGCCTTATGTAAGCACACCATATGCAGGCAGCCCAATTGGACCCAATATTTACGGCACATCGCCCGCTACTCCTTATGGCACTGCCAGTCCGTACAATCCTTATATGAGCACTCCTTACGGCACTTCATATTCTATGCCTTACGCCAATCCCATGTACGGAATAGGCGGATCCGGCATCCGTTTCGGCACTGGATTTGGTGGCATCAATCTGGGAGGCCGCTGGCCATAACCTCAAATAAAAAACTTCTTCTGGTCATAGGTGCAACCGGTTTTCTGGGCAGCATCGTAATGAAGAAGCTCATTGCAGAAGGTTATTCGCTCCGCATTGTAAGCCGTGGCGAAGGCGACTGGCGAGACAGCTCGGCTTCTTCATACAAACAAAAAGGCATCGACGTCATAATCGGAGATATTGCAGAAACACGGGTGGTCGAGCGGGCTATTGATAATGCGGCAGCCATCATTAATCTGGCCGGCATTCTGCGTGAAACCAAATCTACCAATTTTGAATCTCTGCATGTGGAAGCCATCGAACAACTCACCCAGATGGCTCTCAATGCAGGTATAGAGCGCATGGTCCATGTAAGTTGTCTGGGGGCGCACCGCGACTCAGAAAGTCTGTGTTACGAAACAAAATGGGCGGGCGAAGAAATAATAAAAGAAAGCAACTTTTTGTGGACCATTTTCAGACCGTCATTTTTATTTGGCGAAAGATTTCCCCTTTTGGAAGAGCTGAAACCGCTCATCACATGCAAAATGTTTTTACCCTTTGTCGGCTCGGGCATTAACCGAGTCCAGCCAATTTTTGTCAATGACGTGGCAAGCTGCATCACTCAAAGCATTTATATGCGTGAATCGGTAGGTCAGACTTACGACCTGGTCGGTCCAAATCAGTATCCGATCGTTGAATTATTGGAAAAGGTGAGAAAAGAACTTTTGATACCTGGTCAGACACTAAATATTCCCAGTAATTTTTTGGAAAACAAATTAGCCGCAGGCTCTATCCAACTGGCTTCGGCTGCACTGCCTAAAAATTTCCTGAACG
>CAZEQP010000642.1:0-367 GCA_964514345.1 uncultured Candidatus Obscuribacterales bacterium | reverse complement strand
GCTCCCTGGCCTTACGGTTTTTTCTTTCTTTGAAAACTGGCCGCCGAAAATTCATGCGGTTCCCAAGATGTCATGTTGAAAAACTTTGAAGTCAGAAACTCAACGCTTGAGCAGTATTTGCCCAAGGTAATAGAAACACTCAAGCCAAAAGTAAAGCCTAAATGATAGAATCCGGTTGTTAATTCAAAGGGGTTTCAAAGGACGTACATCATGCTCAGGTTAAGCAAACCGGTTCAGATTCTTGAATGGGGCGAAGGAACCAACACTACAAACCAGATCTGGACACCGATGGGCGAAGGCAAAGTAGTCAACAACCCCAAACCTAAAGACGGCGTCACTTTAGTCCAGGTGGAAGTGCCCGGAAATC
>CAZEQP010000641.1:0-2855 GCA_964514345.1 uncultured Candidatus Obscuribacterales bacterium | reverse complement strand
GCTAAATGAACCAGATATTTCAAATAATTTGCCAGCCAAAGCCAGAAGTCAGCCGGACTGTGGCGCAAGAAATTGCCGACATCATCCAGACTCAAGCTCTTAACGGGAACTATGTCTGTCTTGGTCTTCCCACCGGACGCACTCCATATTCTATTTATGAGGAGCTGGTTGCCATAACCAACCAGCGCAATCTTAAATGGGATAACGTCAAATGTTTTGCTCTGGACGAATATCTCGATTCTCAGCCTGAAGACACTTTTCATGCCTATCTAGAAAAGAATTTGTACAGCAAAGTGCCAATCCCGAAAGAAAATTGTTTTACTCCTGCCGACTGTGATGACTATGATTCCCTTATCGCCGAGTGGGGCGGACTCAATTTAACCATTCTGGGAGTGGGAGGCAACGGACACATAGCTTTCAATGAACCGGGAACCAGTGAAAACAGCTGGACTCACTGTGTCTGGCTCACGCAAGAAACCATCCAGGCCAACAAATCACTTTTCAAAGATCCTGACAAATCGCCAAGTCGCGCGGTGACAATGGGAATAGCCACTATAGTAGCCAGCCGCAAAATCAGACTGGTGGCATTCGGCGAAAACAAAAAGGATGTTTTGCACAGAGCCCTGAAAAATGAAATTGACAGTTCTTTGCCTGTTTCTTATTTGCAGAAACATAGTAATCTAAAGGTGTATACAGATTTCAACCTGGATTAATTGAGAGCTTGAATCGTTACTACAAAAAAAACATTTATCTTACGGCAAGCAGTCTTTTGTTTGGCGCATTTATTCTTCTTTCCCCTGAGCTGTTTGCCCAGTCTCAATCCAGATTGTCAGACGATATGATTCCGCCTGATGTCACACTCACAGACAAAGTCAGCGTGCCTCAAGCTCAAGTGAGCACCAGCACTGCTCCCGGAATGACCGGCGCAAGTGGCAGCAGCGGGGCACATAATCCGGAAGTTCCAGCTTTCACAGGCGGTAATCAACAACCTTCACAAAGCGCTTTCAGCGGGATTGGCGGCCCCAAAAATCCCTTTAACAATCCTATGTCCGGTCAAATAGATCAGCTCATAAAGCAAGGCGGCAACAAAGTCGACGTGCAAAAATTGATGGAGCTGCAAAAACAAATGCAAAATATGCCGATGCAACAGACTCAGCCCGGCCAGGCAAAAAATCCCACCGCTTATTCAATGCAACAGTCCGGTCAATTGCAACCTGGTCAAATGCAGCCCGGTCAAATGCAAAATTCTGCAATTGGTCAGGGAGCGCAGTCTAAAGATCCGGTGGCAGTGATTGAAACAAGTAAAGGCACAATTGTAATTCGCCTATTTAGGAATTTTGCCCCAAAAACTGTGCAGGCGTTTTCTTCTATGGCGCAAGAAGGATTTTACAACGGTCTAAATTTTCATCGCTATGAACCCGGATTCGTCATTCAAGGCGGTTGCCCCCAGGGCAACGGCAGAGGACTTTATATAGACCGAAACACCGGAAAACCACGCATGCTGGCGCTGGAAGTTACTCCCGCCCTAAGGCATAATGCACCGGGAGTAGTGGCGATGGCACGCTCACCGGGAGATCTCAATTCAGCCAGTTGTCAATTTTACATTACTCTTGGTCCAAAATCGCAACTGGATCAGCAATACACCATATTTGGTGGCGTGGTGCGGGGCATGGAAGTGGTGAATAATATACGAGTGGGCGACAAAATAATCAATGTCCAGGTCCAGGAACAGGACTGAGCCTAAATAGACCTAGATGCTGTTGGGATCGATATACGGCGGAATCGTAGAAGAGCCTTCTTCCCCCTCAACTGATTTTTTGGAATTAGAATTGGGATTCACCGGAATCGGAAAGCTGAATTGTTGCATGAAACCTTGACCCGAGCCCATACCATCCTGCATGGGCAACAACATCATCATTTTTTGCATGTCTTCAAATATTTTTCGAAAACGCATCGAACTCTCGGCCAGATCTTTGAATTCACGTCCAGGCGGCACCATTTCCATCATGGGCATGGGCATCTGCTCCATAATCATGCCCCGCTGGTCATACTGCTGTTGCTGCTTTTCCGCCCGGGGAGGCGGACCTATTTTTTGAGCCGGCAATTTGTTGTTAACTTCCACCGGTTCGATGCCGATAACCTTTTTCAGCCGGTCTACTCGATCGGCATAAGACATTGACGTTGCTGGAGTTCCGAAGATACTGGTTTCAAGGCGATCAAGACGTTTATCTAGCGAGTCTGTTTTATATGTTTTTTTCAAAGAACGCCATTCAAGCGTAGTCAAAACAGGATATTGAGTTTCAGATACAGAAACTCCGGGCTCAGCCTTTTTGTCTTGAATTTCTTTAGTGCGCGCCTGTAAATCTTTTGCCGCTTGCGAGTCTTTTTGTTGTATCGAATTTTTCAATCGATCCAGCCGGGTTTTATTGTTGCCGCTCTGCACACTCCCCAACACAAGCAATTCAAGGCGCTCCAGCCTCTTTTCTATGAGGTCGTGGTTATAGTCATGAAAGAAAAATCTATTCTCAAGCTGTTTCAAACTTTTTTCGCTTTCCAGTGTAAATTCATTTACCGTTGAATTTGCAGTGTTGGCAGCATCGGCTCCATGACCCGACATTAAAAAGCAAATGGCTAGTAGTAAGGCTTTTCTCTGCATTTATCTATCCTTACTAATCAGCATAACACCAAAAAGAAATTCTTCAACCAGAAACCCTGTCTTCAAGCTTAAAAGACAGGGTTTCCACTGATTTTCTTGTTTTGTTTTTACTGACTATTCGTCGGTCGAGCGATACTCTGCATCCACTACTTCATCACCGGAGGCTGTGTAACCGGAAAGGTCTTCTTCACCATAATCG
>CAZEQP010000640.1:0-2862 GCA_964514345.1 uncultured Candidatus Obscuribacterales bacterium | reverse complement strand
CATGACTATGGTTTTTTGTCCGCAAAACATCACGTCTTTAGCTGATTTATTTTTATCTGTGGCTTTGTGCCTCCTTTATTTGCGCGCGAATAAAGAGGAGGCGAAAGCATGAAAGCTGTTTTTGTTTTGCTTGCGCTAATCATCATGAATTTTGTCAGCAGTGAGATTCTATACTTCTTATTCATCGTTCCAGGCGGCATGCAAACCGTCACATCAAGCGCTATGCTTCCTACTTTCCAACCAGGCTTTCATTATTATGTGGAACGCATTTCACCTTATTTGAACCCAGATATAAGGCGAGGTGAAGTAGTGGCTTTTTATCCTGAATTTCTTGACGGCAAAAACAAAAACGCCTGGCAAAAACTAAATATGGCTGTAGAGCGCATTAAGGGCAGCGGTGCAAAACCTGTCCATGTGAGAAGAGTAGCGGGAATGCCCGGCGACTTGATTGAAATTTACTGTTCGTCGGTAAAAATGGTATTTCCCAATAATGTGATCCCGCCAACCGTCGAATCACCTCAGGGCGGAAAAGTGATAAAGATTCGCTGCCGGAACGGCAATGTTTCTGATACTGTTTGCGCCGGCAAATATGTGGTGCCTCCCGGATTTCTTTTTTTGATTGGCGACAGCACAGAATATATGGGATTTGTGGAAATGTCCAAAGTAACAGGCAAAATTCAATTTTTACTGTCTAAGAAAATAGAAATCATAGAACCTGAGGGAAAAGACGAATTCGTTATTACTTCAAACAAGGAACACTGATAATGAAAGTAACGAGTGCAGCCGGCTCAGCTTCTTGTATGCAAGTGATGCTGCCGCCATATCGTTCCAGTGTTTTCTTGCAAAAATACAAACCCAGCCCGGAGGTTGTCCGTTTTCCACCTTCACCTGATTGAGCAAATGAAAAACGTTCGAACAAAACAGCCGATTCAAGAGGCAGTGAACTGAAGGATGGATTGCTGATTTCAAGAAAAACAAAATCTTCGTTTGCTTTTGTGCTTACTTTTATTTCTGATTTGGATGGTGAGTTTTTAATGGCATTAAATAATAAATTGGAAACGACTCGAAAACAGGAAGATTGATCAAAAGCCGCTCTTGGCAGTTCGTCAGCCAGATTTAGTATAATTTTTTGCTGATTGATATTAGCCACAATTCGCATTTCTTCGATTTGCGCGTGCACTGCTTCATTGAAACAAGCTGGGTTCACTTGCGACAATGATTCGGAACTGTCCATTTTGTAGATGTCCAGAAGAGTATCCAGCAACTGAAGCACTTTCAAATTGCTCGAACGCAGAGCATTGAGTGCGGTATTCATTTCTCCGAATGAATTTTGTTTTTTGTCCAGAATAGCGGTAAATACTTGTTCGTGTCCCAATACCGGATTGCGTAAATCATGAACAATGGCAGCAACAAACTCTTCTTGCAAATGCCTGGCTTTTACGGCACCGGTTTTGTCGAAACCAACCATGATAATTTCACTTTCTTGTTGATTGGCACGGTTGAAGCTCCAGCCGAACAAATCAAGGAACATGTCCTGGAAAGTGTTGTTCTCATCAAGAAGAGTAAGCCTTTTGTCCAGCACTTCCTGACCCTGAGCCAGACGCTGAAATTCGGTAAGTTCAATCTGCTGCAGAACTTCAAACATAGAGCGTCCGCGCAAAACACTCCTTGTTTTGCCGATTTTCTGCTCAAAATATCTGTTGCAATCTATGATGCGAAATGAATGGTCGAAACGAACAAATACCAAAGGCGAATTTTCAAGCACAGATCGCATCACGAATTTTTCCAGACGGGCAAACTCAAGCGAGTTGTTTTGTTTTCTGTTTTTTTCAATAACTGATTCAAGCCGCATTTTCAAAAGCTCAAGCGGAAAAGAATCGTCCACTATGACAAAATCTTGCGCCCCTTCTTTGACCGCTCGCCTGGCCAGCTCTCTAAATTTGTAGCTGGCTAGAACCAGAACCGGAACTTGCGGTGCCAGTTTACGCAGTAAAGCCAGATTCGAAAGCTCTTTGCCTGATTGTGGCTCAATCGCCACAATGGCAGCAGCATATTTTTCAGAGGCGATAAGTGATTCAATCTCATCAGCACTTTCAGACAGAGAAAAACTTTCTTGTCTTTCACCCGATGTCGCCAGCTGTTTTAGTAAAGACGAAGATTCTTTTACTCTGGATGAAATCAGCAGAACATTGCACAATGGCGGCTCCGGAACTTGCAGGCCGTCATCACTAATATCTTCCAATCTAAGATACTTGCTAATATTCAAGCTATGCTTTGTCCCTCAAGACTTTTGGACCCTTTTCTAGCATAGACTATGAAACAAAAAAGTGTAAACGTTTAGTTTTAGACAAATAGGTTATACACTAACCTTATGAAACTAATTAACCAACCCTTTTATTTCAAATTGGCGCTACTGTGTGCCTTTTCGACCACTATTCAAACTGGGGCTCAGGCGGCTCCCTATCCTTTTGTGCCTTACGGTCTGCGTTACTACCAGGCAAAGGACTATTCTTCGGCAGCCGGTTATTTCAAAAAAGCAATCGATGCCGAGCCCAACGACCCTAAAGCGCATTATCTTTATGGACTTGCCCTTATGCAGATGGGTAAGAAGAATGACGCTCTCAGACAGTTTTATCAAAGCTTTCATTTGAATCCGGCGTCAAGCTATGCTGGACAAATTAAGGCTCTTTTGCAAAAAAACAACTACCAGTCGCCTGATGCAGTTCATGCCGCCCCCTACTCTAAATCGGCCAGTGCTACTCAGGCCCAAGCCACATCCGGTGATCAAGAAGATGAACCTGCGGTCAAACAGGAAGACCTGGACAATATCAAGAGAAAGCTGCCCAAATCAAATACTTATAC
>CAZEQP010000639.1:0-2877 GCA_964514345.1 uncultured Candidatus Obscuribacterales bacterium | reverse complement strand
CAACACAGGTTTTTCTCCGGCGGTGAATGCAGGTATCAGAGCCTCATCCGGTCAGTATGTGGCGCTCATCAACAATGACACGGTAGTGGACGCCGACTGGGTGAAAGAGCTAGTGAAAGCGCTTGATACGCACGACGAAATTGGTTCTGTAGGCTGCAAAATGCTCGCTTATGACGATCACACTTTGCTTGACGGTGTGGGCGACGGTTACAGGCGTGGTGGGCTACCCGGACGCATTGGTCATCGCGAAATTGACACCGGACGCTTCGACAAAGAGCGTTATATACTGGGTGCATGCGGCGGTGCTGCCATGTACAAAAGATCAATGCTGGATGATATCGGACTTTTCGATGAGGACTATTTCGCTTATCTGGAAGACGTAGACATTGGACTCAGGGCTCAGAGTGCCGGTTACAAGTGTTTATATGTTCCCAGCGCCATTATTTATCATCTTGGTTGCGGCACAACCGGAAGTGGATATTCGCCGCTTGTGGTCAAACTTTCTGCCCGCAACAACATAAATACCATTGTCAAAAACATTCCAATGCCTTTATTGATCAAGTTTTTGCCTCAGATTTTTTACTGGCAGGCATTTTATTTTGCCGTGGTCATTTGGCGGGGAGGACAAGTTCTTCCCTGGCTGCAAGGAACTTTGCAATCAATTTTGATGCTGCCCAAAATGCTGGGCAAAAGAGACGCCATAAACAAAAAGCGCAAAGTAAGCCACGCTTACATGGAATCGATTATTGTCGAGTCTGAAAAAGAATTGACTGAATCGAAAGAACGTTTGAAACAACAAACTATTAAACAAGAACAAGAAAGAGAAAAAGCTGCCTCGGCATCCGGCTCTTAAGCCCCCGGACCGCCTCCGCTACTGCTTGGTCCGCCACCACCGCCGGCTGCAGGCGAAACATAACCCCCACCGGCTGCAGGTGCAAAATAACCGCCGCCGGCTGCAGGAAAGGCAGAATTATTCATGCGCCAGTTGTTGTTGCCGCCGCCCCCTCCAGCAGCCAGCGGAATAACAATGGGCAGCGTGATGGCGCAAGCAAGACCGACAAGAATCAAAGCCATGACAAAACGTTTTCTGATTTGACAGTTGCATGTTGGTCGCAGGATGCAGGAGGGATTCTGGCCTGCACTAATTTCGAATGAATACACATGTGGTGAATGAACACCGGTCACCTCATGTACTTGAACACTTGTGTCCTTTGCTTCAATAACCTGAGGACTGACCGACACAATTTGCAGGCTTTGTTTGCTTCCGTCTGTTTTGCTGACTCGCTCATGGTTATTGGTTTGCAGTCTGGAAAGCATCGTGCCGCCGTTGAAATGCACGAATCCTGTCACATTGCCTGAGCTGGACATATTCGTTTTAAATACATTTCCTTGCAATACTGTCTGAGTCTGCCCGTTATTTGAGGCAGTTATGGTTAAGGTTGTCTGAGTGAGAACAGCAATCCCTTCGGCTAAGAGCATGTTTCCAACTTTGTTTATACTTGCCTGACCGTGAGGACCTCCTCCCGGCTCGTTAACAATGGCTGCCTCTGCATTTAGTGGCATCTGAAGAATCAAAATGGAGACTGCCAGAAAAAGAAGAAATGGTTTTCTTAAGATATTCAAAGTTGGTAAAAGGCGAAAAACTTTGCAAGATGAGCGATTCTAGCACATGGTGCAGGTCGAAAGCGAGTCACTAGCATGCGATAAATTTCTACATGACAGTAGCCTTAACAGGCTCCGTGCTCCCTATAGCGATGCTTTTTATGTCATTGATAACCGTATTGAGCGGCATTTTTCGCACAAAGGTAAATTTTTTGGTGGGAGACCACCAGATTCGATTGTCGTCTACGACAAAAACATCTTGCGGACCTTTTTCCAGAGTCAGCCTGCCCTGAGCATCTTTATTCACAAAAACCAGTGCTTTTCCTTTATTGATGTCAGCAGAGCCTGAAGGTCCTGTTTGCTGCAGATACAAATACATGTAGTTGGGTAACGCTCCTGTAACCGGCTTGAGCAGCTCCGCTTCCACTTTGAAAGAGTAATCGATGCCGGCTGCCATTTCACCTGAAGTCAGAGGCGTGACTTGCTTTATGTAAACTAGTCCCGATGCTTCGGCGTTCTTCACCATTTTCACTTTGTCTAGCCCGCCTCGCCCGGCTACGAAAAAGAAAACGGCAAATACACAACTCAAAGCCAGAATCATTTTAAAAAAGTCGCCCATTTCCCACTGTCTCCTCACTCGCTTTCTAAGTGGTATAGCGCAGGGTGTTTTTTTTATGTCAGAAACTTAACTTTTGGATGTCGGCAATCACTTTTCTGACAGGTATTTGCTCAAGCATGCGCAAATCGGAACCACACGACCACCACATGTTTTGTCCATCAATTGGATAAGCTGCATACCTTCCGCGAGTCAAATAGTAATTTTGCTTGTCGTCCATTTTGAGAAAAATGATGGCTCTCCCGGAGCTTATTCCTGATTCGCCTCCTCAGCCCTTGCCTGAGCTGTAAAAGCTTATCGAGTTTGGCAGATTTCCTTTTAGAGTGCGTTCTATAGTGCAGTCTCCCCTGAAAGCATAATGTCCTTTGCTGCAGGCATTTTTGGGAGCGGTGGGAACAGGCTCTCTTAAATTGGCGATGGCAATATAGTCGGCGTTTTTCACCAGGTCTGCCTTGTTTATGGAATTGCGCATATTCATGAAAAAGAAAGCGCAGATCATGGCAACGATAAAAGCAAATACGCGACCAAATCCGTTCATCTATTTATGACCTCTAGCCAAGTATTACCACCATAGCCCATCGTGGACCACTTGCAAAGGCGCAATAAATTTTCGAAATGAATAATTCTGGGTCATCCGGGATTCGAACCCAGAACCAATT
>CAZEQP010000638.1:0-2879 GCA_964514345.1 uncultured Candidatus Obscuribacterales bacterium | reverse complement strand
TGAGATCTTCTTTGGAGTTCGGGTCCAAAAGCACATCGCCGTTCAGGTCGCAGTACACCACATATACAAGAGCGGGGGTGTGACCCTTTTCGGTCAATATGTAGTATTTCAAACCATCCAGGTTACCCGAATTGGCAATAGCCTCGGCACCCCCTCGGGCAAGAGCGTGGGCCAGAGCCAGACCGAACTGATTGATAGAGTCGTTGATCAATTGCTGCGCCCGCTGCACCCAGACCCAGGCAGTGAAAGTGACAACTCCTGAAATACAAATAAGACCCAGAATGACAAGCTGTTTCTGGATGGAAATTCTTCCCCAGTGGAATCGGGACTTAGCGATTAGTTTTATTAGATTTATTTTGATATCCATAAAATCTATTCTTTAAAGCAATTTTCATAGGTTTAGTAGGTGGCTGTCAAGGGAAGATTTTAGACAGTCCATCTAAATAATTACAGATCCTACCTCTTCCTTCCGTTAGATATGAGTTCCAGAGCAGAAAACGGCAAATGGTGGCAGTTCAAGGCATCGCACTTCAATGAAAACGAGGTGCTCGACCTTGTGCAAGAACACATGTACTTGGTTCGTCAGATAGCCAAGCGCTACAGTCAGGCTTATCCCGATAGTAATGACGATCTGGTGCAAGTCGGTTGCATAGGCTTGCTCAAAGCTATTTGTTATTACGACCCCAATCGCTCTAACGCCGCCAGTTTCAAGACTCTGGCCGCCTGTTACATTCGAGGAGAGATAAGACATTATTTGCGTGATCATCTGGCTCTGGTCCAGATACCGCGCCGTCTCTCCGAAATAAATCTGCAAATCTGCCAGCTTGAAGAGAAGCTGGCACGTACGCTTGAACGTTCACCTACAGTGCAGGAACTGGCTACCTTTTCAGGTTATTCGGTGCAAGAGATTCTGGAGGCACAAAAGTCCTGGGATGCTCGTCTTCACTATGAATCACTAGATGGCTCGCCTGAAGACGATGAGCGTGAAGACCGCCGCGGTCTGAGCGACATTGTGGCGGACAAGCGCTATCAGGAATTGATAAATATGTCTGAGGATAAAGAAGTCATTTCTCAGGCTCTGAAAAATCTGGGTGAGAAAACGCGTCAGATTATTGAGTTCGTTTTCTTTTATGACCTGTCTCAAAAAGAGACTGCCTGTGTTTTAGGGCTGTCTGAAATGGGAGTGTCCAGAGCCATCAAAACGGCGCTGCAAAAGCTGAAACACTCCATCGACACTGTGGAAGCTGAAAACAAAGTGCCCAAGTCAAAATAGTCACCTCCTGACATTTTAGATTAATTCGAATATTATGCAGCTCTAAGCCGTTGACAATTGCTTAGACCCTGCTAACATATGACGCTTTGTAGGCATTCTACTGGAATCTAAGAGCAACCCTAATCGTGAGGATTATCTACACGTGATGGAAAGAATTACACTTGCTGACGAAGATAGATCGGCAACTGCAGTACAACTGCACCAGTTAGACGGATATTTGAAAACAATTATTCGCTTCAAACTCAGAGAGTTCATTCATTTGAACCCCTGTTTCAACACCGCTCCGGCGCTTGACATGAACGCATATCCTATAGATGTGCGCAATTACAGACGGATCCTTACTATGGAAGCGACCGAAAATTCCGTACCCAACCGCTATTCGCATCTTCCCCGTTCTGTGGTCACCTGCCCCCACAAAAAACGAGCCAGGCTCTTGCGTTCGCGCCTGGGGAACTGTCGCTGACTGGCTTTAAAAAATGAACCGATATCGGTTCATTTTTAGGATATCAATATATGAAGAAAGAGAACCCGAAGGTCCTCTTTCCGGCATTTTCTAATTGGTCGGGACGAGAGGAATTGAACCTCCGGCCTCACCCACCCCAAAGGTGCGCGCTACCCCTGCGCCACGTCCCGATTCGAAGTATTATATAGTGGTGCTGTTGCCATTATATTACATTTGTCCAAAGCCTTCGGCATCCCAGTGAATTTAGACCCGCAATCCTTCTTTTCTTTTCCCCTGGACGATTTTCAGCTCGATGCCATCAAGCATCTTGAGGATGGCAAGAGCGTTGTTGTATGCGCTCCTACAGGCTCAGGCAAAACAGTCGTGGCTGAGTATGCTGTTGAAATCGCCCTGCTTTCAAATAAGAGATGTTTCTACACAACTCCTTTGAAAGCGCTTTCAAATCAAAAACTTTTCGATCTGCGCAAAAAGTTCGGAGACGATCGAGTCGGTCTTTTGACCGGCGATGTCTCGTTCAACAGAGAAGCTCAGATTGTAGTGATGACAACAGAAGTTTTTCGCAATATGCTTTATGGTACCGTATTTGGTGATGTGCGCGACAACCTGCGCAATGTGGCTTCGGTTATTTTAGACGAATGTCATTATATGAATGACGCCGAACGTGGCACTGTATGGGAAGAGTCCATTATCTACGCTCCGGAAGATATTCAGCTTGTGGCGCTTTCGGCCACTGTAGCTAATGCCGACGACCTCACCACCTGGATAGACGAGACTCATGGCGCTACAGAACTGGTGCAGTCTGATTTCAGACCGGTGCCTTTGCGTTTTTACTATTTCGGTGACAGGCATTTATACCCGCTTTTGAGTCCGGGCGGTGGAATAAACAAAACAATTCGCGAACGTTTCGGCAAGTCACGCCGCTATTCGCAAAAAGAAATGCGCGACGCCCGCAACAGGCAGGGAAAGGCTTTCAATCATCCAGGTGATGTGCTTGCCACTCTGTCGGCCAAAGACATGCTGCCTGTAATTTTCTTTTTGTTCTCGCGGCGTGGCTGCGAAGAACAAATGAAACAATCCAAAGGGATTCCACTTTTGAATCAGAGAGAAATGGTGGAGATAAAAGCTTCTGTAGCTGAACTCACT
>CAZEQP010000637.1:0-2884 GCA_964514345.1 uncultured Candidatus Obscuribacterales bacterium | reverse complement strand
ATCTGCCTAGCACAGCACAGCCGAATCAGTGGATGTCGTTGCCATCGGATTTGGCCACTTTGTTTTTTGATCTAAAAACCACTTTTGCCAGTCCGGTTATTCCTAACTTTCTGGCAGCAGCTTTAGATAAATCCAGAACACGATTTTTTATAAAGGGACCCCGGTCATTAACAGTGACATTCACTGTTTTTCCATTATCAGGATTGGTCACTTCCAGTTCGGTGCCAAATGGCAAGGTGCGATGGGCGCAAGTCATCTAAATATTCTGTCAGGGAGTAAAGCTCTTGAAATAAATGGATACAATTAGAATCCGACAACTCTATAGTCAAACTGTACTTGCTGCTTCTTTTCTTTTTCCGGAATAATGATGTTCAAATGACGTTTATATTTGGCAAAATAACGCCGGCAAAATTCATCCAGATCTTTCTGGCTGAAATTGTTGCATCCGAAACAATTTATAGCTTCGAGCGAACTTACGGAAAGTAGCTGGTTGAGCTGGTTTTTAGTGAGCCCGGAATAAGAAAAATCGAGAACTTTCAAATTTAGTTTGAGCAGAGTGGAAAAAAGATTTGGAGAAATAACTTCTTCGTTGGTTAATTCAAACCTGCGTAACAATGGCAATCTGCTCAAAGCAGCATAATTATTATCTTGTACTTTAGCTCTAGTAAAGTGAATTCGCCACAAGCTTTTAATCGAACACACTCCTGCAAATTCTTCCTGACTCATCACTTTACCTCTCAAATTGATGGCTGAAAGGTTGGTGCGAGCAAGAGCTTTGTAACTGGCTTGGGATAGAGGTCTATTAATGAGCAAAGTATCCAGACGAGGAACTTTTGCCAAAAGCACTCCTATGTTGCCGCTTAAGTTTTTGCAGTTCACCAGTCTCACAACTTTCAAATTTGGTATACGTAAAAGCGGCTCCAAATCTTTATCCATAAAATCTTGACTGTTGAGAGTCAGAACAGAAAGGACCGGCAAACCGGTCAATTTTTCAAATCCTTTTTTTGAAAATCTGCCACCGATCAATGCTATTTCTTGCAGCGTTTTCACCTGACATAACTGTTCAAGCTCTGGATCACCTAATAAAGACGCATTCAAATTAACATCCACCAGTCCTACAAATTGAGTCAAATATTTTATATTTTCCGGCTTGATTGCTGATGCTTGCATGAAAAGTTGTCTTATTGGTCTTTTCACCAGATGCTTCAGTCCGCTGCCGTCCATTTTGGAACTGACTATTCTTAAGTAGTCAACTCTTGTAGCTTGAAGACTTTTCAGATCCGAATCTAGCGTGTCAGGCTCACTTTCAAAAATGACACCATCTTCAATGACAAATTTGCGAAACTTGCTTACTGTTGTTTCTGCAATTTTGGGAACATTCGGGAACGACTCTCTGTACTCGATTTCTTTTTTATTTTTAGCTTTCTGAGCCATTTTGTCAGTGAGCCAGATTTGATACAGAAAAAAGGCGCTTGCAAATGCCAGAAAAACAACAGAAAAAATTACCACTGATTTGAACGAAACTAAAGCTGTCAAATTAGAAGGTGCAGTTGAAGCAGATTCTTGCAATTTAGTACTCGTTTCCTGACTTAAGACTTCCGGGTCTTTTCCTTCGACCACTTCTTTCAGTTTGTTTTGCACTTCATCAATAGTTTGCGGTCTGTCTCTCTGCAATTTGCGCAAACATTGATCGATAAGATTCACCAGTAATGGCGGTACATCTTCAACTTTTTCCGATACCAGAGGCGGAGCCTGATTTTTGTGCATGGTGAAAGTTTCAAGAGTGGTCTTTCCTTTGAATGGAGGCTCGCCAGTCAGTACTTCAAACATCATGCAACCCAGACTGTAAATGTCTGTTCTTCCATCCACGTCCATTTCTGTGATTTGCTCAGGTGCCATATAAAGAGGACTGCCGATTACAGATCCTTTTGTTGTCAGCTTTTGATCCGACTCGACTTTAGCTATTCCAAAATCAAGAATTTTGATGCGCCATTCTTTGTTCTCTTTATAAAGAATCACATTTGCCGGTTTGAGATCTCTATGCACCACATCGTGCTTATGAGCCAGAGAAAGACCGTTTGCAATTTGTCTGAAAATTGAAATTGCTTCCTTGTATTCGATTCGACCTCTTTCTTTTATCAGTCGATCAAGCGATTTTCCTTCCACCAGTTCCATGACCATGTAAGCGGTTCCGTCCGGCGCCTGCCCGAAATTAAATACTCTGGCGATATTGGGACTTTGTAAGCGGGCTGAAGTTTGTGCTTCTCTCTGCAATCTGGCAGCACCAATTCCATGCGGATCGTCGTGCAAAACTTTAATCGCCACTTTTGTATTCAGACGCAAATCCAGAGCCTCAAAAACGATGCTGGCGCCGCCCTGCCCCAGAACTCCTTTAAGTTCATATCTGTCGCAAAGCGCCTCTTGCACAGCTTTGATTTTGTCGTCCATGTTGGAATAATAGCACTGCCGGGTCCGTAAATTCGCGGACGTAAAGGGCTAAAATATTGAGAAAACTACGGGATCTGCACATTTTGCCACGCAATTTGACAACGTGATGATATAACGGTAGTGGATATGGCCTTTAATGAGGTTAGATCTATGAGGAAGTCCCAAGTCATTTTTATTTTCGCCTGCCTGCTATGGGCTTTTGCCATCGGGTTGGGACTTTATGTGATGATGAAACATGAAGTTTCTCCGGGTGAACCGGCCAAACCGCCTGTCAAATGGCCTAAAGACTCCAAAATCAAACTAAGCTCGGATAAAGACACACTGGTGATGTTCATCCATCCGCAGTGTCCATGCTCTCGGGCAAGTCTTGAACAACTAACTCCCCTTACTAATTTAGACAACCTCTCAATACAAATATTGTCTCTGAACCCAAAGG
>CAZEQP010000636.1:0-2887 GCA_964514345.1 uncultured Candidatus Obscuribacterales bacterium | reverse complement strand
ATGTTGAGCGGCTCCAGCTCAGCAATTCGATAAGAATAAGAACGATGCATTTTAGCCAGACTCTCACCCAGCTTCTGGGCAAGACTTTTGGTCGCTTTTTGATTTAAATATTCGCTGCCGAAATCTTCCAGAAACAGGGCAGTGATTTTTTTGTAGTGTCCGGTCAAATAGAGTTTGGCCGAATTAGAAATCGAAGGCACCAGAATTTCGCGGTGAAGATCGTCTTCAATATCCCAGGGTGGTAAAACCAGCTTGTAAATTAGACTTTCGGGTAACGCACCTTTGAGATGCAATCGTACAACATAAGACAAATCTCTGTGACGCAGCAATTCGCGTCGCTCTATTTCCACTTCTTTGTTGTACAGCTCGAACAACCAGGAACGCAAATTGGCTTCAGGTACAGGTTCAAGCAGTTTGAGCGTTTCATTTTCCATCATTGCGAGATAAACACAAAATCACCGATGTTTTGCCCGGGACGCACCAGTACTACTTTTCCTTCTGAACGCTGGGGACGGCCCGGTCCAAATACTGTTTTATACATATTGCGCACAATGTCATCAGACACTATGCGACCACGTCCCTGATTGCGTTTCAAACAAGTTTCAAGCGGCACATCCATCAACCACAACTGCACGTCTTCATAACCACACTTTTTTGCCATGTCTAATATAGGCTTGCGTTGCTTCAAATTGCTGTTTGTGTTGTCGATTACTACGGACTTTTCTTCTTTCAATGCCTCTTCCAACTGTTTGAAAAAAATACCAAAGACCTGCTCAGGATTTCCCTGATCTGAGGCATCTCCATAGAGTTCCGCTCGAATGGAATCGGCGTTCAGGCTCAGATAGCCTTTCTCAACAAGTTTTTCTGCCAGAGTTGTTTTACCGGAGGCGGGAATACCGACTAGAATAATCAGTCTCTTCATTCTGCGTTCTCTGCCTGCTTATTCTCTTCCAGTATCCACTTAATCCACGAACCAACCACAGCCAGACTGCAAAACAAATAACAGATTATCAATATCCCTTTAGTTGCTTCGTTTTCCTGAGTTTGTATGGAAACCCTGTAGTCGAGCCAGGGATTTAAATAAAACGCCAGTCCCACTAAAGCAAAAAAAGCAAATGAAGTCATATAGCTTGTGCGTCCCCATTTACCCAGTGCTTTCCAGGAAAACAGGACCTGCATCAAGAATCCCAGACCGAAACAAGCGATGGCAAGTCCATAATGCTGAAAGCGGCCCATCGGAATATGAAGCTGTATCGGCGTGAACAAAACAAAGAGTCCTGCAATTCCGCCCGACAAAACCATTATGTGTCTTGCCAGAGACATCAATATTTTTTTCCAGAGCGGAATCTTTAAATCATCCATAACTGTTATAAGCCCAATTCCTGTCTCAGTCTAATCAAGAACAGGTCTGCGACTGAAAAGAAGCGACATTGCCGCCATTCTTACGGCTACTCCGTTTCTAACTTGCCTGCGAATCAATGAAATTTCAGGATCATCACAAAGTTGGTCGGTTAATTCCACTCCCCGGTTGACCGGACCGGGATGCATAATTTTAGCCCGTGACGTCGATTTTTTAAGTCGGTCATGATTTATTTGATAGTGCTTTTTGAAATCTTCAAAGCTCAACTTAAAGTCTGATTGAAGACGCTCTTTTTGAATGCGTAAGGCCATGGCGAAGTCGGCTTCAGCCAGAGCTTTATCCAAGTTTTCCTCATATCGCACAGTCATCTTTTTTATTTCATTATTGTCCGGCATAAATTCACTCGGACCACAGATAACCACTTCCGCTCCCATTTTTGTCAAAAGTGTAATATTGGATCTGGCTACCCGGCTGTGTTTTATGTCGCCGACTATGATAATTTTTTTTCCGGTTATTTTCCCACCCGATTCAAGCATAGTGAAATAATCGAGAAGAGCCTGAGTAGGATGCCCTTTGGTTCCATCTCCGGCATTCATGATCGATACTTCTTCTGGTACCACCCTTGAAGCTTCAAGAGCGGTGTCGTTTACCGAATGCCTGATTACAAGCATATTTACGCCCATAGAAGTCAAAGTGAATGCCGTATCTTCCAGTGTTTCACCCTTTGTCACCGATGATTTATCTATGTCCAGATTGAGCACGCGGGCACCCAGATTACAGGCCGCCAGCTCAAAGCTGCTTCGTGTGCGGGTGGAATTTTCAAAAAACAGATTGCCCACTATGTTGGCTGAAAAAAGCGACATGGGGGCACTCTTGCCTTGCATCCATTGAAGACAAATTCCCGCTGCACTCATTATCGTTTCTATTTCGTCCGGTTCAAAAAAACCTATGTCAACCAGGTGTCCTTTTTCCAAAATACTATTGGCAGACTGCGTTTCAAATATTTCAAGCAAGGCCTGTATGCCTGTCGCTTTGCTCATTTTTTCACTTCTCACCATTTTGGGAATTATCTGAGCCTTTGCCCGAGCGTGTCAATAATCATGTCAATACACTAAAATTGTTGACATGCAGAAGTATAACGCAGACCAACTAATGGAACTCTTATCGGCACGCCTGGGTCATGGCATGTATGTCGAAGGCGAAGGCTCAATTTGCACCGACACACGCAGACTGAAAGAAGGTGACTGGTTCGTGGCGCTGTGCGGACAGTCTTTTGACGGTCACGATTTTTTAGGAGACGCTTTTTCAGCCGGAGCACGAGGAGCGCTGGTGGAGGAAAGGCTGCAATATTCACTGGGGAATAAGACTTTTCCTCTCCTTTGCGTGGACGATACTTTTTCAGCCTTAGCCCTTCTGGCGCGTGAACGCAAACGACTTTCCCAGCTGCCTGTGATGGCAATATCTTTCCGCGGGGAAAGAGAAGAAACAAATCGACTTTTCGATTTTGCGCTTATGCAGATTGAAGAA
>CAZEQP010000635.1:0-2887 GCA_964514345.1 uncultured Candidatus Obscuribacterales bacterium | reverse complement strand
GTGACCGGTTTAAAGTATCTGCGATATCAGACAATGGTCGGTCCGGATTTTGATCACGTGCACCCTGAACAAGATGTCTGAATGCTATGCCAATTTCTGTATTTGAAAGAGGTCTGCCATTTACGTCACGCGGTCTTCCTCTGCCGTCTCTATTTGCAAGAACGGCACCGAAATTATCGGCTCCGACCATGGCTTCGCCGCGGGTTCCATAAAGGAATCCAGGCCGCAAAGTGTCATGTCCGGCGTTTTGACCTATGATTTCAAATTTCTTGAGAATGTTCTGAACATCAGCGCTCTGCTGACCTGTTTGAACAATCGAAGTCCTTGGATCTTCGCGTCTAGCTGTTAGTGCGGCGTCAGCAAGCGTAGTCCTGGTTGTTTCTGCCGGAGTTTCCGGAACTGCATCTTTAGGTTTTTCGGCGGCGTTTTCGCCTTCACCATTAGTAGTCACTAGAAAAAACCTCAGGGAAAAACTACTCTTTCACCATCCATATATACTTATTCCCGGATCGCTGGACAATAAACCACGAAAAGTGGTCGAAAGGGCGGCCAATTGAGGTTTTTCAGTCCTTGCGAAAGGGTTAAAGACAGGCAAAAATCTGAAGCCTTTTGAAGAGCTTCGATAAACTAGTAAAAATCGGATGCCGAATAGAAACGTAATAAGATAGATGGTTTGCCCAAACTAACATCATCTATATACGATGTCAAGCACAATTAATTTCGAAGATTAAGCCAAGATTTTAGATTAATTCAACATCGGTGCAGAAGTGGTCCGTTCAGATTTATCCAGAGCTGCTATGCGCAATACTCGCGAGCGTCCGGCTTCAAGTACAAAGAGCGCACCGTCATTGCCGAAAGCTATGCCTGTCGGATTGACCAGACCTTTCAAAAAGTCTTCGGCTTTGCCTTCTCTATTGATACGAATAACGCAACCCTGACGTCCAAGCGTGACATAGAGTCTGCCTAAACTGTCCATGGCCAGATTGCCGTCATATCCGTCGGCAAAATTGAAACTATCCGAATCAGCCACAGTGATGCGTGAGATTTCACGACCGTCAAAGCTGCGTTTCACAACCGAGCCGCTTGAATGTTCAAGACACCATAAAAAACCGTCCGGATCTAGAAGCAGTCCTTGCGTGCCGTTTCCAGGTCCGCCTACTATGGCTTCATATTCTCCGCCCTTGTCTATTTTGAATATTCCGCCTGTGTTTGAGGGGAAATTAGCCACATAAACTTCTTCGCGGGGACCGATGGCGATGTCTGAAAGGAAAGTTCCGCCGCCTGTTTTGCTGCCGTCCAGTTGAGCCAGGATGCGACCTGATTTATTGGGGTCGATTTTGTAAATGGTACCCTGGATGGTGGCAACATACAAAACGCCTTTGCGATCAAAACGCAATCCCGAAATGGTGCAATTGCCTCTGATACGAGCGTATTCGCTGGTCTGACCGGTGCCGTCCACAAACCACACCGAGCCGTCGCAGGAGAAATAAATTCCGCCTGGACCTGAGGTCATGCGAGAAAATCTGTTTGAATAAGAAGCGTTAAGTTGAGACAGTATGCGCACTGCATAACCGCGGGGTGCATCAGGTAGATCTATAACAGATCCTGATCCGTTGCTTCTTTTGTTTGAGCTTCTTCCGTTTCCGGTCAAGCCTTCTTCTGAGGCGTCGTAGACTTCTATTTCTTCGCCTACTTCAGCTGTAGTAATGTCGATATGCAATATAAGATGTAGAGGAACCAGAATTCGGCGGATATGAATCTGACCGTCCGACTCGTGTGAATAAGACTCGACATCGATGTGGTCGTGGTCGACTCCAAGCACGCGGCCTGTCACCGTATTATGACAACCCATCCCATACCAGATTTGTATCTTCTGTCTGTTTTCTACGAAGCTTTGTAGTCTGGTTCTGAAACTCATCTGCCCTTGTCCCCTTGTCCTCTTATATTATTCGCTTTCGATCAATTATTTGACACTTACTTCTCTTATTCGATATTAATTCCGAGTCTGGCGCATTCTTTTTCCCAATCTACTAATAAGGCATGATTCCAAAATTGCTCCAGCCGATAATACTCTCTTTCCTGACTTTGAAGAACGTGAACTATTACGTCTCCGAAATCTAAAAGCACCCATCTTGCCTCACTCATTCCTTCTAATGATTTTGGCTTTCGACCTTGCCTGCCCAGAGTTTCCCGGACAGATTCGGCGATGGCTTTGACTTGAGCTTTGGATTCTCCTCCTGTAAATACGAAATAATCGGCCAGTAAAGTTACCTGCTTGCAATCGAGGACGACGATTGAATTCGCCTTTTTAATCTCGGCTGCCGCCGCACAATAAAGAGCTGTCTTTAAGGAATCTCCCACTTATCCGCGTTAGCTCGCTCTATGTTCCCGTAATTTTGTTGTTCCCAATTTCTCTCAAATTTCACGGTTGAAATTGAAGATATCCAGTCTGTAAGCGGAATACGATACTTTTTACCACTTGACTTTCTCATTACATCTTACGACAAATCCAACTTAAAAACCACTTTTTTATCACAGGATACTTGTTTCCGGGTTTTCAGTGCGCTATCCTAGCTCCTCACGTGGATGAAAACAAAACACCACATGCTTATGAACGAAGCTGAGGGTAAGCCAAGTAGGAGGAATCTCTGTGAATAAAGCCGATCTAGCTGCTGCAATAGCTAGCCGTACAAACAATACAAAAAAAGCTGTAGAAGAAATGCTTCAAGCTCTTACCGATGTAGTAGTTGAAACAGTTGCCAAAGGCGACAGAGTCACACTTGTTGGATTTGGAACATTTGAACGTCGCAGCCGTAACGCTCGCGAAACAAACAATCCGCAAAAACCCGGCGAAAAAATTAAAGTACCCGCCAAGCGCGTACCTGCA
>CAZEQP010000634.1:0-2888 GCA_964514345.1 uncultured Candidatus Obscuribacterales bacterium | reverse complement strand
CCTGGCATACTCGGCATATGTAAGACCGTTGGTCAGAGCAACCACGCTTGCTCCGCCGAAGAAATATTGAAACTGCACTATAACAAAAGAAAGAAACAATAGATTTAACGCACCGGTTATGGTGCACACTTCAATAGCGCCGAGGGTGAATTTAGGCATATCGTCAAGGCTTATGTCTTTGCTTTGCAGTCTGCCTGAGAACATGGCATAAAGAAAACCGCATGCGCCAAGGAAAGCGAAAATAACTATGCTTGCATGATTCACGACAGAGTTATAGTTGAATTGCAAACCCTTTTTTATGATTCCTTCAAAAGCGGCATCGGCAGATGCAAGTAAACAGCCGAAAGTAAAGAGAAGGGGCAATGAGATTAGCACTCCACGCACCACCGCAGCGACTTTTGCATTTTGACTTTGAGAATTAAATTCTTTCCAGTTTAGTTTAAATAGAATCAGATAAAAAGGTTTGATCAGCAAACTGTCGTAAAAGCAAAAAACAATCTGCAAATAACGTGAAACACCTGCTGCAAGCATTTTGCAACCCTGCATCGATGCCGATGACATAAAAAGGAAAAAGATGATCAAGTATCCGTCCAGGGCACAGAGTGTGTGCGAATCGCGCCACACGCAACCAATGGATAGAAGCAATGCCGGCACCAGAAAGTAAAGACTGCGTCTGCGTCCCGGCAATTTTGTTTTGACTGCCATAAAAATCAACACTGCGATGAAGCTTATGACCATAACGCTCAAGCCAAGTCCAATCGGGGCTCCGCTGACGATCGAGTCATGAAACATCTGATCAAAGCATACGGCTAAAATAGCTGAGCATAAAAGCAACGGTTGAAAATTCGACATGAAGATACGATCCTCCTTGAAGGGCTGAGGACAAAGGTTTTATTCACTCACTAGAGATAGTTTTTGATGTTGCCTGACCCTAGCATACATCCAAAACCGAAATATCCCTGTTTGGATGCTGTTAGAAAATGTGTGAGTTTTGATCCGACTTTGTTAACCGGCTCTACTACTTTGATGTAGTAGCAGGGCTGTTTTCCGCCACCTGGCGATTCTGCTTGTTCTGGTTTTGAGAATGGTGCGGTGATTTGTGTTTGTAATGACGCACGAAGGCATTTGAATTAGCGTGTAGATTGGATGAAGACAATGACGAGCCGATTGTAGGCGGAGGTGGAATATGTATTCCTTTTGCCCGAGCTTCGGCAATATCCATTACCTTTTTTACTTCCTCATCTCGTTCGGTGCAAATCTCCAGATGAGTGTCGACATCCATACCAACCCCAAATTCACCGGTCGCTCTGTTAATTACATGTTGGTTGGTGTTTTCGTGAATCCATCGAATCCGCTCTTCGTACCTTTCTCGAATGGCATTAGCTTGTTTGTGACCTTCCGCCAGAATGGCGTCGCGTTTTTCGGTCAATTCTTTTACTGTATTCTCGTAAGCCTCATTCTCGCGTGCATCAGCAATTTTGGCGTTTTCCGGTACAGTATCCGGCGCGGGGTCCGGAACACTCTGTGTCGTTTTAGCCAGTTGCGCCGCGTTGCGCGCATCTTCTTTTCTGGCAATGGCTATATTCAGGTATTCAACCGCTTTGCTGCAATTTTTGCAGGTTGGAATATCCGGCTTTGCTATAAGACAGCTCATATAAGAAGCTTTAGCCAGTTGCAGCTCGCCGATCTTCATATAGGCATTTCCCAGTGAATAATGAACCGGCCAAAATTGCGGTTTGAGTCTGGCCACATGCTCGAAATAGTGAATGGCGTTGGCATATTCGCCTTTCTGGTAAAAATCTTTGCCCATTTCATAGGCATTTTTCTGTTTTTCGGCAGCGTCGGCAATCCGAGGCTGAACCAGTCCCAGAATTAAAAGGGACAAAAGGCTCAAAAAGGCCGAAATCGCTTGCGCTTTACCGGTTTTTGTCATGAAAACCCACACGTATTTTAGCCGACGCTTTTTGATGGTAACGTCAGGATGCTAAGTGGTCAATGGTAGATTTACTAAATATGAAAATAATTAGATATAATGACCTCTATTACTCTAGGTGCAGTTGGTGGAGACAAGACGGCGTTGTTCATGAGAACGCTAATCTTATTCAGTTTGTTTGTAATAACCATGCTTGAGTCAGGCTCTTCCGCTCTGGCGCAATCGACAAATCGAAGCAGTCCCACCGCCCTTCAAGTCAATCAAATAGTCGGCGCGCAGCATGGTGAAGGCGGCGATTTCTACTATTCATTTAATGCCGGACCGGGTGAGGTCACACTAACTGCAGACGGCAAAACCAATTACTACGCCACAAATCTGGAAGTGATTTGTACCGATGTTCGCGGAAATCGTCTTGCCAGAGTCAATCTTTCTGCCGACAACACATTGAGGGCTTCCGCCACCAAATTTTATTTGACCAGCGCTCAGCCGGTGATGATGCAGTTGCATTTTTTCAAGGATGATGCCATCAAGAATTTTTTATATCGAGTCACTTTGAGTGGTGCGGTGCAGATGAAAATAGTCACTGATAACGACGCCACATATGCGCATGTAGAAAACAGCGTCAATAATTACTACGCTCAGAATCCGGCACAAAGGCCTGATAGACGAGCAGTAAGAGGAAACAGAGGTTATTACACAGCACCTGAGACCAGTGTAAATGATCAACGCAGACAGGAATTTAACGCCAGATACCAGGCTGCAGAAGCCGAGCGCCAGGAACACAACCGGCAAGTAGCAGAAGCAAGGAGAGAATCCGAGGCTCAACGTATAGCTCGCAATCGAATGATTGCCACTCAAAGAAATATTACTGATCCAAGACGCTTTATACAGCAACAAATCCTCGGAAACAGAAATTCTAATCGCTATTCAAGAAACTATCAGCAAGGGTCGCGGG
>CAZEQP010000633.1:0-2894 GCA_964514345.1 uncultured Candidatus Obscuribacterales bacterium | reverse complement strand
GCACTTGCATTTCTTTCATTTTTTTCATTTACAAGCAAAGCATTTTGAAACTCTTTTTCCAGGCTATGCAGCTGTGCCTGTATTTGTTCAGCTTTTGAGTCGGTGGATACTTTGATACGAGCCAGTTTGGAAATCTGCTCATCGGTTAAATTTAAATCCGGGCTGTTCAGCAAAATAATAAGCTCCATATGTAGTGGCGGTGGCGGAAGCGGCATCATCTTATGTGGTGGCATTGCAACAGTGAAAGCCGATCCAAGAAAATTGTGCATAGGACCTCCAGGCGGTGGAAGGGGCTGTGAACTGGCTGCGATAGCCGAACTGGCAAAGATTGCCAATAATAATGATGGAACAATCAATCTCATAGTAATCTCCTGCTATTTTGTTTCTGAAATAATTTTTGCGTCTACTTCCGGTTCTGCTTTCAAAACTTGAGTAAGATATTTTCTGTTTGTTTCCCATGCTTTGGGCAGGCGTCCGACGAGCTTGATTAGTCTTGTTTTGGCGACTCTGTTCCGCTCGTCTGAAAAAAGGGTTTGCACAAGTGGAATTCCCACTCCTTTATAGTTGAGTCCTGCGTCTTCACCCACCAGATTGCGATGCACGATAAGCCAGGTTTTCACGCATTCGTTGTGAACAATAGGATCATCATTGCCTGATTCTATTAATTTGAACAATGCCTCGCCATGCGCAACCCGCGCATCCATATCATCCGGATCCGCTTCCACCGCTCTGCGGCTGTGCTCAGCTGCCAATCTATATTGATTTGTTCGCGCCACCATTTCAGATTGCAACAGTTGCAAGCGCGCATTTTTCTTTCCCATTCCTTTAGAAAAGATTTCGTGATTGGGAACGAATTCATATCTATATTTCTTGCTTGTTTTTGACTTCGGCTTTGGATTTGTCCCCTCGGCTAAAAGACTGTTGTTTGCTTGAATGAGGATCAAAATAGCCAAGAAGCTGATTAAATGTGCTGGTTTCATAAATAGATTCCGAAAACTGGTTCCATCACCCTTCAGCATCTCAAAAGTGTTTTAAGAAAAAATTTTCCGATTCCTCCATTTGTAAATGAATGGTAAAGATGCGCAGCCTGGCATGAAGACTTGCGCCGAAATGAACTCAGTGGCTGACCTTCTTTTTTCAAAGAGTTTTGAACAACAGTATTCAGGGATGTTTTGCTGTCGTTTGAAGCCACGACGTTTTCGAGACCCACTATCCCTCTCGCTTTTTTCGTGCGGCTTTGATCGTCAGGTATTCGGGCGGAAAACCTGACGTTCAAAACTTTTTGTTTTGCAAGACATAAACAAAGGGCGATGCTGCACTTGACAAATTCGCTCAATGAAATAAACTAAAATGAGTACGGTCAACACATAGAAAAGGAGGTGCACAGGATGGAAACAGAATCAGATAATGGATGCTCTGACGTCTTGTGGCTCACCTTCGCGCAGCACCGGACAAAACTGTAAGAAGCAAAATAGCTCGGACGTCACTGCATCGACTTCATTGCATCATTGAAGCTTTAACGCGCGCATGCGATCGCGCGAAAACCCGCGATTCAACGCCGAATCGCGTCCGTCAGCGGTAAAACTAAGCCGAGGAAGCCGGCCGTTTTCGCCATGACCAAATTTAGCGGTGGACTCAAATACGGTAAGTCACGGACCGTATAATAGTCGCCATCACAGGCGGTATCACTGGCATCGCCGCCGTTTCAACTCGCTTAGATTTTTGGTCATGGCCGATTACGGGGATTTCTATTTTCTCCGTCAAGCAAACCGGAATAAGTTCTTGCATACTCACTTGAGTCATAGTGCGGATTTTCACGATTGTCCACACTGTAATGCTGCGCCGGCTGCGATGAAATTTTGTCAAGCCGATCCTGGTAAGTTTTTTCATGCTCGCTCATACGGCGGTGTTTATAAAATCCAACTAGATTGCTAAGCACAGTTCTCAATTCATTACCTTTTTCGCCGAATCGTTTTTTAAAAATTTCCATTGCTTGCAAATAATGTTGTTCGGCAGATTCATAAAATCTGTTGCGCTCATAACCGATGGCAAGACTGTTATGCTCAAGTCCCACTAATGGATTTTCTTCTCCCAGAGCTTCTTTCAATGATGCGATTGATTTTTCAAAATAAACACTCGCATCGGCAAAACGATGCTGCCTTCCCAAAATATAACCCATAGTATTCTGATAACGAGCCAGCGCCAGATCGTCACCTATATTATTTTGCAAGTCCATGATGCGACGACAATGTAATTCGGCATTGGACAGATCACCGTTTCTTATCAAATAAGTGGTCAGGTCATATTCAGCCTCAGCCAGACTCTGGTCATCACGAGGAAATTGTCTTGCCGCCGCCTCTATTTGTTCGTTAAATTCTTGCACTTGAGGATCATTATCCAGACTGACTTTCGAATTGGCGGCAAACGGCATCATTTCTGCAAGAGAGGGAAATTCAAGGGGCCGTCTGCTTTTATCCGGGTTAATAAAATCTGCAACCACTGAAAATCCCAGAAGAAATACTGCTAACACAAGCATCGCAGTGCTTGCAGGTGCCAGCCAGCGCAATTTGCGATTGAACGTTTTTTGTTTGATAGTTTTATTGTCTTTAATATTTTGCAGATCCATACGCAAATCAAAAACTGTTTGATAGCGATCTTCAGGATCTTTTTGCAAACACTTCAAAATGATATATTCAAGTCCGCGGGGCAGCTCGGCTTCTTTGAGATGAAGAGCCAGATTGGCTGTATTTTCATTCAAATGTTTCAAAATAGTCTTGATGGGATTGTCTCCCACAAACGGCGGTCTGCCGCACACTGTTTCGTACATCATGCAACCGAAAGAATAAATGTCGGAGCGAATATCCAGTTGATCGCCGCGGCATTGTTCCGGGCTC
>CAZEQP010000632.1:0-2895 GCA_964514345.1 uncultured Candidatus Obscuribacterales bacterium | reverse complement strand
TCAATCCGGAAGGCAGAACTAATCCGGAAGCGCATTTGAATTTTCCACTTGAAGGCAATTTCAAATTGTTTTCACATCACATAAATAAAGCTGAGGCTGGAGAATCTCCAAGAACATTGCATATAGTGGCACTGGTCAACAATCCGGATCCAAAACAAAAAGTTGCCGTGAAGATTCTTTCAGGATCAAGCTATTTAAGCCAACCGGATGCCCCCTTCAGACCGCTGCCTGATCTGGTGGAAAATCCGGACGGAATCATTTATGCCGGTCCGGGAGACAGAGTGACTGAAGATTTGTTGTTCGGCAAGAGCGACAAAAATTTGACCAGGACAGTAAATTTAAAACCGCTGGAAACAAAAATATTATTCAATCTGCCTATTCCGGTGCGAAAACTTACTCCATGCCTGAATGGACGCTCTTCGTTGCTTGAACTTAAAAGTAATGGACCGGTTTATATCGCAACCATAGCTCTTTTTGCCAGACAAAAAGAAAATGAACTGGAAGAAGCACCTTTACTGGAAGATTGTTTGTGCATTCTTGAAGCCGGAAAACTTGCCGGTCCGCGTGACAAAATACCATCGCCGCCCGGGTCTTCCAAATTGATATACGGCAGAGTCGCTGGTGTGCAAAGAGGCTCGACCTGGAATATCACTTTGAGTGACAATGCCACCACTCCGGCCAAACTGCGGATTCCTGCTTCTGGTCAAAGCTACACTTATCCACTTTCAACTCTTGATGGCGGCACTTTCGGCACCCAGCAGATACAAAGCGCACCGCTAGTGGTGCGTTATCCGGACACGGCTTATCAAGCTCACGGAAATTATGCAGTTCAATATGATTTGACTCTGCCGCTATTCAATGACAGTCAGGACACAAAATTTGTCAGCGTATCTTTTCAGAATCCGTTGAAAAGCAACGAGAAGACTGAAAGTCTTACATTTCTTGAGCCTCCTGCCGCTAATGTGTTTTTTAGAGGCAGCGTTCAGCTGAAATACAAAGATGACCGGGGCATGCCCCAGACTAAATATTTTCATCTCGTTTTGAAAAAAGGACAGCTAAGCCAGGAGCTGGTAAAGCTGAAAATGAAACCCGGAAGCAAGCGTCCGGTCGAATTCCGCTTCTTTTATCCACCGGATTCGACACCGCCACAGGTTTTGACCATTGCTACCCAATAGTATGCAATAATTTAGCCATGGATTTAGAACTGAAGGGTAAAACAGCACTTGTGACAGGTGCAAGCCATGGTCTGGGCAATGCCTGCGCCAGAGTACTGGCGCAAGAAGGCGCCGATCTTGTCATCTGTTCACGCAACAAAGACAAGATTGAAGATGCGGCCTCCCAAATCGCCCGCAAAAGCGGTTCAAAAGTAATAGGTTTAGACTGCGACCTGACCAAAGACGACCAGATGCAAAAACTGGTCGAATCGACTCAGCGCGAGCTTGGTCATATAGACATTCTTGTTGTGAGCACCGGTCATCCGCCTACATATGCCTTTTCCAAAGCCACAGACGAGCACTGGTCGCAAGGAAACGCTCTGGTTTTGCGTCCTCCAATCGTGTTAAGTCGTCTTGTTGTAGAATCTATGCGTAAAAGAAAATATGGCAGGATTATTTTCATTGGCTCAATTTTCGGATTGGAAGCAGAAAAAACTTCAGTTGTGCAAAGCACTTTACGCACCGGCTTGAATGCACTGGCTAAATGTATAGCCTCAGAAGTGGCTGCCGACGGTGTGACAGTGAATGTAATTTGTCCTGGTTATTTCTACACCCCTCTGGTCAAAGAACTTGCCGGTCAGTACGCTGAAATGATGAATTCGACTACAGAGGAAATACTTGGAACCTGGCAGAGTTTTTCACCGTCTAAGAAATTCGGCAAGCCGGATGATCTGGGTGCGTTGGTGGCATTTCTTTCTTCCCCCAGAGCAGAATTTATCACAGGAACGACAGTGACCATTGATGGCGGGGCTGTGAAACGTTTTTAGGAGAAACATGAACAAGAACATCTCACTTTTATCGACAATATTTACTCTGGCGACGCTACCTGCCTTTTGTGCCGACCACTGGTTGAAGGTTGGAGAAAATGTAGAAATAGATATACAGATGGCCAAAAGAGACAAAGAGGCAAAATGGCGCATCGGCAAAATTTGCGAAATTAACAAAAAAGCAAATTGTTATATCATCGAAATGCCTGACAAAAGCAAAAAGAAAATCATCAATAACCCTAAGTGGATAAAAGCCGCTTCTCCAGCCGTGCTTCAGTCACTGACCGAGCCGGCTGAAATAAAACCACTGGATGCAGAAAAAAAAGGCAAAGAGTCAGGTTCTGGCGAAACTATGAAAACTGTGGCTCCGACTGACTCATTAGAAACAACAGACTCCAAATCAAAATAAAAAAGAGGCGGGAATTTATCCCACCTCTTTTGCCCTTGTAGTTTGGTCCGGATGATAACTTAATATTTTCCGACCGAGCTGCGTTTGTAATGGTTGAACGCATCCAGTGAATTATCCAGTGTGCATTGATAGCAAAAAGAACCCATTTTCTTTCTGTCTGAATAATTCAATGAAAGCTCATTGTAAATAGGCTCATCCGAGAAATTCACACCCTGAGCTGCTGCATCATATACAGTGGCAGAGAAGAATATTTTGTCGATTCTAGCCCAGCGAGTGGCGCAATAACACATGGCACAAGGTTCTGCAGATGTGTACAATTCGCAGTGTGAAGTAGCGCCGGTTTGAGACAGTTTCAAATTAGGGTCGTCTTTGCGAATATGTCCGAGATTGAATACTCCCAGTTCCTGACAGGCTTGTCTTATGGCTGTCACTTCACCGTGTGCGGTCGGGTCCACCCATTTGACCACGGCGTTATGAGATATCCAGTAACGAATAGCTTTTTTTG
>CAZEQP010000631.1:1578-2896 GCA_964514345.1 uncultured Candidatus Obscuribacterales bacterium | reverse complement strand
ATGAAATCATTGAGCAGACTCCTGTCGTTAAATTTACCGTGACAGACACCGGTATTGGTATCAGAGAAGAACACAAGTCAATGATGTTCGAACCTTTTATTCAAGCAGATCCTTCTTCCACCAGAAAATTCGGAGGCACTGGGCTGGGACTTTCGATCAGCCGCCATTATGTCACTTTGATGGGAGGCATAATCGGACTGGAAAGTACTGAAGGGAAAGGTTCGACTTTCTGGTTCACCATTCCACTCAAACAGGAAAATGCAAATGACTGAAACAAAACAGATACTTATCGTTGAAGATGATAGTGATTTGCGCTTCCTGACCATGCACCAGCTTAAAAAACTCGGGTATGCTTCAAAAGCGGCAGAAGACGGTAAACAAGCAGTGGACCTTTACAAAAACGGCGACTACCGGCTTATTTTAATGGATGTGATGATGCCTGTTCTGGATGGATGTTCTGCCTCTGTGCAAATCCGTCAAATTGAAAAAGAGTCCGGCAAAGAAAAAATTCCGATTATTGCACTGACTGCAATTTCAGATAGAGAACGCTGCATGAAAGCCGGCATGGACGACTATTTGTTCAAGCCAGTTTTGATAGGTGCACTTGAAGGCGTGATGAAAAAGTGGGCTCCACTGTCATAAAGTCTTGAATTGTGCGAAAATCTCTCCATGATCAATGGGTCTTTTTTTTCGCCTTTCTACGATTGTGAGCGAAACGACGATATATCTAACGAAATTGTTAGATACTGCAAGTGAAACGCAAACATTCGTTGATGACCATTTGGCAAGACCAACAGATCCACCAATTAATCTTTCATATATGGGAAAACCACCACTGCCAACAGGGCAAAAAGCCCAATTTTCAAAGGCTTTGCGGAAAATACCCTTGCCCGGACAGGTCGATTTAATGAAAATTAGATAGGCGAATGGTGTTGGTGAAAATTTAAGTGCATGACTTTCAGGAGCCCCAGGAGGCTCGAGTAACCGATTTTAATATGGTTTTTGCCCAGGGGTCTCCAGACATTTGGGCGGGTCTAGGCGTTAACGCCCGCGTTGACACGCTAGCCGACTTTCGTCTTGCTCGTATGGATTTTGGACCTTCCCCCCAGACTTTTAGACCACCTGGACCACGGACTGAGATACCCGGGCCGGGTCAAGCCGACCAGTACCGCCCTCAAAGCATCAACTTCACCAATCCATATGGACCGGGCAATTTACAGCACTGGCAGGACCAATCGCAGGACGAAGAGGAATACGACGGCGCCGATTTGCAAGAGCCGGAAGTGCAACCCAGAACGGCGGAAAGAGCAGAGGACAG
>CAZEQP010000631.1:0-1568 GCA_964514345.1 uncultured Candidatus Obscuribacterales bacterium | reverse complement strand
GTCATAACTGTTCGGGCAGGCGAAAGTATCCAGCGAGCTCTGGAAAGGGCACCTGAAGGCGCTATTATAAATGTGGAGGCAGGCGTTTATCGAGAAAGACTGAATATTACAAGAGATAACATCTCTCTACGCGGTCAGCCTGGTGCAATTTTTGACTATCAAAATGTATCCATACAAGGAGCAGCCATAAAAATAAACGGCAGACAAAACGTTACCATAGAAGGCTTTGAGATCAAAAATATTGCAGGAAGCCAAACACCCACAGCCATCCAGGTTGAAGGAGCAAGCAGTAACATTCGAATCGTGAATAATCACATTCATGACGTGCAAAACGGCAGCAATGCACATGCCATAGCCGTTTATGGAAGAGGAAACACTCCAATTCGCAATATCGAAATATCCGGCAATAGAATTCATGATCTAAAATTGGGACAAAGTGAAGCTGTTGTGATCAACGGAAATGTCGATGGATTCAGAATCACACACAATAACATTTACAACAGCGACAATATTGCTATTGATATCATCGGCGGTGAAGGAGTGGGCCGCACGGCAGATTATGCCAGAAACGGATTAATTGCTCATAACACAGTAGCTAATGTAGACTCAGGCAGAAATCCCACCTATCGCACCGCCTGTGCAGCAGGCATTTATGTTGACGGTGGAAGAGATATAGTGATCGAACACAACCAGGTGTCGAATTCAAATTTCGGCATAGAAGTTGCCTCCGAAAAACGCGGCATGTACGCCGAGCGAATTACAGTCAGACACAATCGTTTAACCAATAATCAAATTGCCGGAATTGTTATCGGAGGCTCAGGTCCCTCCAACGGTGGCATTAGAGACAGCGTCGTTGAAAATAACTATATAGCCGGAACCAGACAGGCAATCGCAAGACAACGCAATATCAGCTCAGTCACAGTCAGAGACAATGGCGACGCCTGATTCTATCTGGGCACATCAACTCCACTGGGATTTATTTTTAGCTTCTGCAAACTTTCAGTCACACTGGTGTCATAATCCAGAGCTATTTCTTTGTTGTGCTTTTTAAAATAAGCTTGCTGGAAGTCGTCTGCTGCCTCCTGGGAGATATTTTTGCAGCCCTTTAAATTGATCACACTCAAAGCAGGACAATTTAAAAACAAAGGCAGTATATTGTTGTTGATTTTAGAATCGTGAAAATCTATATCCTCAAGCGGCATTTTGACTATTGTTTGAATCAAAATTGGTGCAAAGTATTCTTCGCGCTTCAACTCGATTTTTTTTAGGTTTTTCAATTTTAGAAGATTTTGATAACACGATGGGTCGCTGACCATCGTGTTTGACATACGCAATTTTTTTAATTTGTTCATTTCACACAAAGCGTTAAATTCATCTGCGTCAAATTCAAGACCGCTCACTTTTAAATCAGTTATATTTGTTCTTGCCATGGCTTTGAAGCTCCTTACTGATTGATTACAAGGCAACTCCAATCTTTCAAGCTTGCGCAACTTAGGAATTTTTTCACCCAGATTTTCAGTGAGCAACGGACATTTTTCAAACTCAAGTTCAGTTAATCCTGGGATTTT
>CAZEQP010000630.1:0-2903 GCA_964514345.1 uncultured Candidatus Obscuribacterales bacterium | reverse complement strand
TCCGGTGTGGCTCAACTGATAGCCGACGACGAAATGCATTCATTCGATCTGGTCCGCAGTCTGCTTTCTTACATGCCCGGCAACAATCTGGAAACTGCTCCCATCGTCACCGATTCGGTATCATCTAGCGGTCAGGAAGCGGATTTAAGAAGTGTCGTGCCTGTCGATCCGTCCAAGCCTTACAACATGCTCGATGTAATCACAAAAATTTTCGATGATGAAAGTTTCTTTGAACTTTCTCCTCTCTTTGCCGCCAACATAATCACAGGATTTGCCCGATTGAACGGCGTTCCCGTAGCCATAGTGGCCAATCAACCCAAGTGGCTGGCCGGTTGCCTGGATATCAACGCCTCCACTAAAGCGGCGCGTTTCGTGCGTTTTTGTGATGCTTTCAATATTCCCATCATTACTTTTGTCGATGTGCCCGGTTATCTTCCCGGCATCAAACAAGAGTTTGACGGAATAATAAGACATGGAGCCAAACTGCTATATGCTTATTGCGAAGCGACTGTGCCCAAGCTGACTGTCATAACCAGAAAAGCTTACGGCGGAGCATTCGATGTGATGGGCTCCAAAAATGTAGGCGGTGACTACAACTTTGCCTGGCCTACTGCCGAAATTGCCGTGGTTGGCGCTCAGGCGGCAGTGAATCTATTGCACAGAAAAGAAGTGAAAGACAAAACAAAAGAATACTTCGATGAAAAAGTGCAGGAATACAGAGACAAATTCGCCAATCCCTATATTGCCGCACAACTGGGATATATAGACGATGTGATTATGCCGGAACAGACTAGAGATTATCTGATTCGCTCGCTTGAAATTCAAAAGAACAAACGTGTGGAACGTCCTGCTCGCAAACACGGCAATATCCCACTCTAACTATTTCAATTCGGGCAAAATCAGTTTTGGTGTATACCAGTAAAATGGCATATTGGTATCATCCGGGGTATCATCCGGTCTTACCCATTTTTCAAATTCCAATAAATTTAGTGGCATCATAGCCGGTGACGGCAATCTGCAATCGAATTTGGCCAACGGGTCCGAACTGCCCACCATTTGCTCTACTTTGGACTTCACCTCGGCCGGGAAGCTGCCCGTGAAGCAGAAAAAAGCTCCTCCCACACATCCTTTTCGGGTCTGTAATTTGTTCAATTTATCTATAAAATCGCGCAACCAGTCCATAACGGTACTTTTGTCTTTTCTTTCTATCGAGTCATCCTCTTCTACAACTCTGGCCACAATAAGAGGATTTCCTTCCTTATCTGAAAAAATAATGTCGTTGCAGGGCCACTGAGCTTTGTTGAAGAACATTCCATAAGTTACAGGAGAAACTTCACCCGACTCCACTCGACCTATCGCTTCAAACAACTCACGTTGTCTGTTGTATAAGCCTGTTTGATGAGCCTTCTTGAAGAAATCGTCAAATAAGTAACGCAGAAAAAACAAAGTCGACTTAGCCAACCGTGCCGGTTCCGGCGGATTCTCCAGGATTGCAAAGTTGTTACAAGCTTGTTTTATGTCATCTGGAGCGAAAGAACGCGGGTCCTGAATCACGTTGAACAGGCTAAATCCCGTAGGATTGGGCGTATGTATGTCAAATTTTATTGTGTCTGGGGATGCCATTACTTAGTCTAATAACTACTGGTAAATAACTAGATCAGGTGTTGAATTTAATATTTGTGGTACATCTAAGATAGGAGGCTGTTTGGGCAGAGTGAATCTCTGGTCACGGGAACTAGTTATAAGACATTTGGCGATTCGGGATTTATAGTTTTTGATCCATCTAATCAGGCAAGGATAGCGTATCAGTGTCTATAGCACTCAAGTCTTAGGCATGAATTGTATCTATTGCTCCGATTTTTGGGTACTGAACATAAAGGAATAAAATTAAAAGCCGGAAACAGTGAATTAAATGGCGCTTTTACCATCAAGCAAGAACCTTAACATTTCAGCCGCCTCTATTTTGAATGAAATCAAAAAAGGCGGAGATGAAAAGCGAAACGAATTCGTCTACTTAAATCTAGAACGAGTTTATGCCATTGCCTTCATTGCTTCTGACAATCAAGAGCATGCGCAAGAACTGACGATTGAAGCTTTTCGCAACGCTTTCACTTCTTTGCAAGACTCAATTCCCAAGAAGGACAGTGGAATTACTATCTGGCAGTGGCTTGCCGACTTTGTGGTTGATGCATGTGTTGAATATCACTCACAAAATTCAGGTATTCCTGAAGACAATCCCAATATCGACCCGTCGCAAGACGGATCCGCCAGCATGGACTGGGAAACAACCGTTTTGCTTGGAGTTCAGCGAATCAAACGTTGTCTCAGTGCATTGCCGCCTGAACAACAGAAAGCATTTCATTTGCGTCATTCACTCGATTTGAATTATGAGCAAATATCGGCGGTTTTGAATCAGTCGGTTGAAATGAGCATGGCAGCGCTATACCGCGCACGCGTACAGATCATAAAATGTCTGGGTAAAGGATAAGATCTATAATAGAAGCTTTTTCAGGGAAAATAATTGAGTAGCTTCGGCTTTCACGGAAAAAAGATGAACTGCACTGAGTTTAGACACTTAATTCAAAAAAGATTCGATGAGGACTTGAGCCGCCAGCAGTCCGGCTCGCTTGATTCACATCTTGAAGGCTGTGAATCTTGTGCTCGGTTCGATCACCAGCTGGTGCAAATGATCGAAGGAGCCGAAGAAGCTCCCCTGCCTGACGAATTTGCACCACCGAATCCAGAGTCTCTTACTAAACAAGTTCAACAACAACTGCCACAACAGAAAGGAAATATTTTTGGCGCTATCACCTCTATGTTCGGTGGCGGTGGCGGTGGCGGAGGCGGAAAAGCGCAGCAAAAGTCGGGAGGCTCAGCATTCCCGCATAAAACAGGCTCTGAAC
>CAZEQP010000629.1:0-2906 GCA_964514345.1 uncultured Candidatus Obscuribacterales bacterium | reverse complement strand
CATGTTTTTAAAAGAATAGTTAGAATTCCGGTTATAGCGCCGAAATTTCCGACTCGGCTGTCTTTCATGATTTCAAGCATGGTTTCGCGGCTGGTGTGAGAACAAATACCGTCGGCTGTGTCCATCAATCCGTCCAAATGGAGGCCGGCGCTCAATACAATCAGGGTGGCCGCAAGAATAGCCGAGCCGAGTAAGTCGTGTACTTGCAACAAAACCAAAATGACATAAACCATAGTGGTCATTGCACCAATTACGATACCGGCGATAGGCAGATATTTTCCCAGCCCGGATAAAAGATCTTCCGAGTTGGCTTTTTTGCCCACCGGCAATGAGGTGACATAACCAAGGGTGGCAAGCAATTTGCTAACTATCATGGATTTCCGCCGTGAATTCAGGACGGCGCTGGATAATATCCGCGTTTTGAATGGTCAAAAGTTCGCGCTTGTCGGTATAATACAAAACAGTATCGGTGACGGTGCCTATGACTTCGGCGTCGTTTTCCATGTTACAGGCGATTTCCAAAATTTTGGGCATGGCTTCTTCAAGCAGCTTTTCAGTCTGGTCGTCATCGAATTCTGAAAGCATGCTTGAGTCCTGTTCCCAGGGGAATAAAATTTCTCCCAGATGCCCGATGATATCCGGTGTTACAGGCAGTGGCATATCCGGATTTAATGAATAGGCAAAAATTGCGCGATTGTTTTGATTCTCTAAAAAAGACTCGTGCGGTCCGATTATCTCATCTGCTTTGTTCATCAGCATGACGGCATAGTCCGGACGATCCGGACCGGTGTATATGTCGCAAGTGGTATCAAAAATTCTGGCTTCCACTTGAGCCATGGGTTTGGACAGATAGTTGTAATATTCAATCGCCTCAGGCTCAATTTCCAGTCCGCGCAATACGCCTTTGAGTGTAGCCAGGGTGCCTGCGATGGCTTTGTAATTGTGAGAAGGCACAAGCACATTGAAAGCGTCCACGACCGGTCCCACATTTGTATTGGCTTTCACCGGTGGTTTGTAGCCGAGTAAAATAGTCCCGTACAAAACAAAAAACCAGTCTTGCTTTGTAAATTGTTTTTTCTTTGCCATAAAATTCAGGCGTTGCAAAACCAGCTTGCGGTGCTCAACTTCAAATTTTTCCTCCTCTTCGGATACCAGCTTTTCCAGCTTCTTGATGGAGGATTCCACATTTTTGATGTCGCGCAAAAGTGAATAACAAGCTGATAAGTTGAGCACAGTGTCGAAGTCTTCTTCCAATTTCAGGACTTGCTCGAAATTGTTTACGGCATTTGTATAATCGCCTAAAGACATCTGGGCGAATGCAAGCTCGTATCGGACTGTGATGTTAGCCGGCACTTTGCTCAGGCAGCGCTCAAGCAAATTGCGCCCAATCTCGAAATGTCGGGCGCTTACAAGATGATATGCCGCCTCAAAAAGTTCTTGAGGATGTTGATCCAGTTTGCTGCCACCACTTTTTGTTTTCTCGTACAAGTGGTCCAGGGCGGCGGACAGTTCCTCTTGTTTCAAGCTTTTTGCATATCTTGAAAACAAACTAATTATCTCAGTTTCATTGGGATTAGCCAGCCAGGCTCTTTTCATCAAAGAAAGACAAAGTTCGTGCTTGCCGTTATCGAGCAAGGCGCCCGCTTTTTCTATTTGCGATTGAAACGTTTCAGTCATTGAATCACTAATTTACTATCTTTTCGTTTTAGAATTTGACACACATCTATACAGATTTGCCTCAGGTATAACAGGAAAAACAAATGACTAGAAAAACGATAATTGCAGGAAACTGGAAAATGAACAAGACAGCCAGCGAAGCTCGCCAACTGGCGTCCGAATTAGCTGAGTCGGTGGACAAGCTTCCTGCCCAGAATTTGCCGCATATCGTTTTGGCGCCGCCTTTTACCTCTTTGCCTGCAGTTATTGACGTGGTGGGCAAAAATGTCAAATTGAGCGTCGGCTCGCAAAATATGGACTATCGTGATTCAGGTGCCTTTACAGGTGAAATTGCCGCTCCCATGCTGATTGATCTGGGCGCCAAATATGTAATCATCGGACATTCGGAGCGCCGACAATTTTTTGGCGAAACCGACCTGAGCGTTAATCAGAAGTTGAAAGCAGCTTTGAAACACAAGCTTATTCCGATTGTTTGTGTGGGTGAATTGCTTGAGCAGCGCGAGTCGAATATGACCGACCAGGTTGTGGCAAAACAAGTTTCCGGCGCTTTGCAGGACATCGCCGAAGTGGAGATTGAAACCTTAATTATTGCTTATGAACCAGTCTGGGCTATCGGCACAGGAAAGTCCTGCGACGCAGAAGAAGCCAATCGAGTTTGCGGACTTATCAGAGAGACCATAAACGATTATTACAAATCTAATGGCAAGCCCGGAGACAAAGTGCCTGTGCTTTATGGCGGCAGCGTCACCCCGGCTAATTGTGAAGAGCAACTTGCCAAGCCGAATATAGACGGCAGTCTTGTAGGCGGAGCCAGTCTGAAAGCAGCCGACTTTGTCTCGATTATTGAAGCCGGAGCCAAGCGCGTAGCGCGCACACCCTCAGTTGTCTAAGTCTTAGAGCGTCCCGGCTGATATAATTCCATTTGACACTTGGAGAGGTGTCAGAGTGGTCTATCGTGCAGTCCTGGAAAGACTGTGTGCTGAAAGGCACCGAGGGTTCGAATCCCTCCCTCTCCGATTTTTTTGTTCTTCAACCAAACGGCGCTTGTTATGGATCACCTGATTGTAAAACTGGATGAAATCGAGACGACCTTCAAGGAAATCGATGTTCAGTTAGCAGATCCAAATATTGTTTCCGACCAGAATAAGTTGAAAGTGCTGGCGCGCACCAGACGCCAGCTTGAGCCGACCATTAAAGCTTATGACGATTACAAACAACTGAAGTCGGAC
>CAZEQP010000628.1:0-2906 GCA_964514345.1 uncultured Candidatus Obscuribacterales bacterium | reverse complement strand
CACCGGAGCCTGAAGTATACACAGGACTTGCATAATTGGGTGCGGTCGGTCCTTGTGTAGCCAGGGTTTGAGCTTGATTGTAATAATCTTCAGCTGATGCCACCGGCTGGTCGCCGTAATAAACATTGTTATTGTTGTAGGTGACTGAGCCGCCTCCGCCACCACCGCCGCCGTATCCATACAGTAGGGGTGTGGCAGCGCTCATGGCGAGCATGCCTGCCATCATGGACCAGTCGGTGATCATCCAGGCGGTGCTTGCGCCCCAGCCGGGAGCGTACCAGCAACCGGGGTAATGACCGTACCAGCCGTTGCCGTAAAAGTGTCCGTAACCGTTAAATCCGTTGCGTACAGCCAGACCGCGATTGTTCATATATGTGGGTGAATAATTGTAGGTGTTGTGTCCGCCTTTAAAAACGTTATTTCCATTGCCTGAAATGTGGTCGAAACCGAAGCCGCCTCGATTGGGGTCGAATTTGCCGCCCTGACCTATTCCGCCATTTCCAATTCCTCGATTACCAATGCCGCCCTGTCCGATGCCACCACCTGTGGCAGGACGATTCCAGACTCCGCTTGTGAAATTGCCCCGGTCGGGGTTGTTCCAGACACCTCTATTTGGATCGCTGTCTATGCTTGAATTGCGGAAGCCTTCATTACCAGCATTGCCACGGTCGAAACCACCATTGCCATACCCGCCGCGATCAAAGCCGCCATTGCCGTATGAACCGCGATCGAATCCGCCACGGTCAAAATCTCCGCCACCTCGACCGAAGCCGCCGCCTCCTCCACCGAAACTGCCGCGGTCGAATCCGCCGCCGCCTCCAAAATGTCCACCTCCAAAGCCGCCACCACCGCCAAAACCTCTGGCATAAGCCTCAACTTGAACAAGGCTTAAAAGTGCAAGTGAAATAACAATACTTTTTTTCATTACTTTCATTCCTTATTGAGCTTTGAGTTCGTCGCAGCGGGTTACTGTGATTCGCTCTGAGTCGGGCAATTCCATTCCTTCAAAAACGCGTCTTGTCGACTGCCAGCTAAAAGTATTGGGGTCTTTGGGGTCCCAGTAATTGACTGCGGCAAGTCTCTGTCCGCCTGGTGTGATGCGCTCCATGCGGGATTCCCAGCCGCTTCCTCGACGGAACCAGCGGGCTTGACCGAAGCCGCCGTTTGAATCGAATATCCAGGAGACTAGGGCATTTACAGTCGGATCAAATCCTGTTATTTGCATTTCTTCGCGACCTTTGCCTTGCGCGTCTTTTAGAGTGAAACGAGTGACAAGAAAATGATCACCATTTGCAAGTCGAGTGTTGACTGTAGCTTCACCATTTTGTCCTTTGGCTTTCCAGGCTCCCAGCATCCAGGAAAGGTCTTTCAGACTTACTTTTGCTTGCTCGTCTACTTCACCATGGTCGGTGGCACTGGCAATTTCCCATTTGCCTGCGTTCAATACATGTACCACTGTATAAGTGCAGGATGAAATATCATTGCCTGTCTTATCTTTGAATGTGGCTACGCCTTTTTCGATGGCCGCTGCACCGCCGATGGACTGAATTGATGAAATGGAAAGACTTATATTGCCTTTATTGGGTCCGGCAAAGAATTCTTTGTATCTGTCTGTGATTGCTTTGCGCCCGCTGTATTCCCAGCCGTCTTCGTCTATATAGGTTCCTTTTTCGGACCACATGGAGCCTATTTTGTCAGCGTCGCCTGCGGCAAAGGCTTTTTCATATTCGCGAGCCTGTGCCTGGAATATTTCGTCCGGACTTTTTGTGCCGGCGCTTGAGCTCTTTGCTTCCGCCTCAATGGTCGATTTTTCTTCATCCAGTGCTAAAGTACTGCTTGGCGCAAGAAATATAAGGCTTGAAAGCAATACCGCTTTTGTCAATTTTGAGAGCATAACCTAAGAACTCCAGCTCAGGGAAAAATGTATTTGAAGAATTTTACCAGCACTTATTGCAAATTCTCTCTTTTTCTTCTTTTTTACCTGTTGCTTTTGATTCCGATTGAAGCAAAAGTTCCCATCAATCTGGCAAATGAAAAGAGGAACGCTTTCAGGCTGCTTGAAGAAAGAAAATTCAAAGAGTCGGCCATTGTTTTTAAAAATTGTGCGGCGCTGGACTCAAAAGATCCGTCGGTTCATTATTATCTGGGGGTGTCTTCGCTTTATGCCGAAGATTTTAATACCGCAGAACACGCCTTTTGCCGCACTGTGGTGATGACTTTACCCGATAATGAATTTTCTAAAAATGCTCTGCGCTATTTGAAAAAGTTTCAGCAATTCCGCTCAGAAAAGCCTTATTCACAACAAGACTCTTATGGACTGTCACGCTGGGATCGTTCCAGAGGTCCGATCAAAGTGCATGTTACCAACGGATTGAAATTTCCATACGGTTATTCGGGAATTGATCTTACAGCCGAGACCACAAAAAAACTTTATCCATATTTGAAAAAGCCTGAGTTTTTCAAACGACTTTCCACCGCAGGCGATTATCGCGCCGAATTCAGAAGTGCCGTGATGACCGGAATTAACGCCTGGTCTGTTTATTTGAAAGACTGCCGGATAAATATGCAGTATGTTGACGACCCCACTAAAGCGGATATTCTTTTTGTGTGGTGCGAAGTGGAAGGACGTGGCGCGGCGGGTCGCACTTTTTCTCCCTGGACTATGACAAAAGACACGCGTTGTATCGTGCACATAGAAACTGCTTTTGCTAAAACACTGGGCAATTATGCTATGCGAGAATTAACACACGTGGCTATGCATGAATTCGGTCATGCTCTGGGTTTGCAAAATCACTCGATGAATGAAGACGACGTGATGTACGACCGTGCCAAATGGGTGGATGAAAACGACACCTACAAAGCCGCTCGCTACAATCGCCCTTCCAGAAACGATTATGTGACTCTGT
>CAZEQP010000627.1:0-2908 GCA_964514345.1 uncultured Candidatus Obscuribacterales bacterium | reverse complement strand
TAAAGATAGCGCAAACGTTTTATGTGTCTGTCCAGATGTCCCTCTTGAATGAATTCAGCGATACCGCGCTGTAAGTGCAAGGAAAGTTGTTCGCCCGCGTACTGTCGGGCCCGGGTATATAGCGAAACCATATGCGGTGGCACAAGCAAAAAGCCCAGACCCAAGGACGGGAACATCAATTGATTGAGGCTTCCGGCATAAACAACGCAACCGCTTGTATCCAGGCTCATCAATGCAGGAATCGGTTTGCCGTAATCTTGATATTCGCTGTCATAATCGTCTTCCAGAATGATGGCATTTTTGCGTCTTGCCCAATCGAGCAGTTCAAGTCGACGCGATAAAGGCATGACGCCGCCTGTGGGAAACTGGTGGGCAGGCATGACATATACCAGTTTGGCGTTTCTGGTATCAGCCAGCCAGTCGACCCGCAGTCCTTGAGCATCCACCGAAATTGGTATTACATTTGCGCCATGAGCGCGAAAAAGCGACCAGGCAAAACTATATCCGGGATCTTCCACTACCACTCCTGAACCCTGTTTGAGATGCAGTGAAGCGGCAATATCGAGACCTTGATTGAGACCCATTGTGATAATTACCTGGCCGGGAGTGCATTTTACTCCTCTGAAACGTTCCACTAGACCGCAGATTTCTTCACGCAGCCACTGGTCACCTTGAGATTGCCAGACATAATCCAGTACAGACAGCTCCGAATTACGCGCCTGTCTTCCCAGGATGCGCGCCCACTCTTCCAGAGGAAACTGATCAAGGGCAGGACGCCAGGGATAAAAACAAATCTCAGGCTCATTGCCCAGGGAAGGCTGTTCAGGTAACGATTCCAGAAATTCTCCATATTCAGAGATGGGCAATTTTGCCGGTTGTGAAGCATCACCTGTCCTTGCTGTTTTGGTCTGTTTCAGAGAACTGCTTACATAGGCTCCGGAACCCTGCCTGATTTCAAGATACCCCTCCATTTCCAGCTGATCCAGGCTGGTGGCAAGGGTTGGTCTTGAAATATCCAGTGACTGAGAAAGATTGCGGGCAGCAGGCAGACGATCACCTGCTTTCAGCTCTCCTTTCAAAATCTGATCGCGTAGCGACTCGTATATTTGTTGACTGAGCGGCACGCTGCTGTTTTTGTCGAGCTGTATATTTACCTTTGCCGTTTTTAAAACCATAAAGTGGCCTACCTGAAATTTGAAATTCCCATTTAACAACTTACCCAGAAAGTGGTTAGTTTACCAATTATGCTATAAGCTCAGCTTCTAAGCAAAGCCCAAAAAGCGCCTATTTTGCCAACTTATAACTTAACTGGAAAATTAATCAGCAATTGCTGAGCCAGAAATATATATAACGGGATACCTATAGTCACGTTGTAAACAAAAGTAAGACCTAAAGATGCAGCTAAAGGCAGAGTGGGACTGGCTTCAGGTATTGCCAGTCGTTGTATGGCTGGTACGGCGATATAAGAAGCGGCCGCGCACAAAACTGCAAACAACACATAGGTTCCCAGTTGCAGAGGAGCATGCATGATGTAACAGGCGGTATGACAAACAAGCAGTCCCAGAAAGGCGAAAATATTTGGGGACAAAAGACCGAATGCGATGAATCGCCAGCTTGCCGTTTTCAGATCATGCATCCTGTGACCGGCGGTGATGCCCATTTCAAGCAGGAACAAACACAATATTCCTTGAAAGAGAGTGACGAATAATTGGTCGTCCATCTCCACCACTTTTGGTCCCTGCAAGCGCGAAACGAAGCCCACAATGATTCCGGACATCAATAAGAACAAGCCTGGATTCAAGAACACTTCTTTGAACATGCCTGAATCGGCATGATTAGTTTGTAGCGCCATTTTCTTTTCTTCGCCTTCAGGATTGTCGTGATAGTGATCACCAGGCGCCGCTTCGAATGTTTCTTGCGCGTAATCGGCCGGTTTTTCATCCGGCATGAAACCGTTTTTGTCCATGCCCTGTCTTTTCAATCGCTGCACAAGATAAAGACCCAGAAGGCAGCCGGGAATTTCCATAACGGCAAGCATCACAGGCATATAAGGAGCAAAGGCTATTCTGGCTGCCTGCAGCGCTCCCACACAGGTCAAAAAGGTCCCGGCCGAGTCTGAGCCATAGTAAGCAGCGACAGTAGCCGAATCCACCCGGCGAAGCCCTTTGACAAAGCCGCGCAAAAACAAGTAGGCCAGTGCCCCCACCAGAAGATTTGTTATGAATCCGATGACCATAAAGATGCCGGCTTGTTGCATTTCGTCGGCGGGCAGCACTGCAAGCTCTTCTCCGCCATGCCAGCCGACTGAAATCAAAAGATAAATAGTAAGTCCCTGATAAACAGCTTTGGGAAATTCAAGCGGGATATTGAGCAGTGGAATCATCAACCCGACAAAAAAGAAAAGCAAAAGAGGCTTGAACAGATTGGTTCTGAAATTGAACCAGAATTGTTCCAGAGGATTTTCGCGGGTGGCTTCTATAAAGTGAAGATTATCCTCGTCTTTGCGAGCAAACTCCACCTTGTCGCCCTTTTTCAAATCGTGAAAAGTTACTTCTTTTCCTTCAAAACTAATATGACAGGCAGGATCCATGAAGAAATCGTCTCTGTTCACATAATCACTGGATATGAATATTTTGTCGTTGGTCTTTTCCAGTACAATCCCGGACTCTCTTCTGGTGGCGTCTATTTTATAAGCGGCACCATTGCGCAAATAAGCTTTTACATTGTCTCCAGGTTTGAGCGAGTTAAACTCGGACTTATGTCCGTTCAGGCTTACTTGCAAGTCTGTAGTGACGGATAATGCCAGATCGCTGCCGCTCGTACTTTTTACAGGCTTCAACTGAATGAGGGGATTGCCATCATATATAGTGACAATAGAACTCTCAATCGGCTTGTCATGCGCTTTGGA
>CAZEQP010000626.1:0-2909 GCA_964514345.1 uncultured Candidatus Obscuribacterales bacterium | reverse complement strand
TTGATGCCAGAGAGTAATTAGGTCGGTTTGTTCAGATTGAGTAAGTTCTGCGTTTTCGCCAAGCAGTCTTCCCAGGTCAAATCCGGGCAAAGCTCTTGTTATCAACTGCCAGTCCAAAATCACAATATTAATTGTATCTCCATCAAAACGCATATTGTCCGCTCTCAAATCACAGTGTACGAGGCTTTGAGGGCGGCTATGAGCCAGAGCCAACAGTTTATCTAATGATTGAGAAATCGATTTTCCTATTGCCAGACTTTCACTGTCTATTTTGCTTTTGTATTTTTCTTCAAACAGTGGATAGAACTCGCCGTAGCGTTTAATCATCATATAGTTGCGGTCAGGAAGATAGTTTGATTTTTCCAGTTTGTCCAGATTTTCGCCCCACCAGAAGGCGTGCACATAAGCGATACTTTTGACTGCGCTTTCAATCTGTGAAAGAGAAAGTCCTTTAATCTGGTCGCCCTGTTCTGTAAATTGAGTGCTCAAATCTTCAAGCACAATAATGCCTATATTTTCAGTTTTATTATATTGGGCGAAATAACATTGCGGCAGTTTCAATCGGCTCATCTTGGGAGCTATCCGGTCATAAAAATAAATTTCACGGGCAAACGCCAGATACTCCTTTTCGACTGATTTAAAAGGTTCATTTTCAGGCTGCACTTTGACAATGATGCTTTGAGGCAAATGGCTGTGTTTTGACAGTGCTTCATTGTCGTATTTCAGGCTAAAACGGGCAATCCGGCTGAAATAAGAAGGAGTGTGGTTGAAATCGATTTTTTCTATATGCTCGACAGCACCGCAAGACAAAAAGCCCTTTTCTTCAAGGACACGGGTGATCCAGGAAGAATCAAGGTTATTCAGATTTTCAAGAACCGGATTATTTGGATTTTGGGGCACTGTATTTAATGGTGGAGGCGAGAAACTCCTCCATTGAATCATGTCCGTGGAAACCTGTCACTTTATCGGCGGGACTTGTTTGGCCGCCTTTTTCCACCACGAATGTGGGGAAAAGGCTCACATTGAATTTATCGAGCAAGGCTTGTGTGGAAGGGCTGTTTTTCTTGTTTACTGACTTATGGTCATAAACCATGCAGCAAACAAACTTTTTCAATATTTCGTGTTTGCAGTTTTTGTCGCAGTGAGAGAATAACTCGTTCATGGCTTCGTTGCTTGCCCTTTCGTTGTATCTGGCAAAGAAATACAAAACAGGTTTCTTTTCGGCAGCGGCGACTTTAGCTGCATCCTCAAGCTTTGTCCATTTAATCTGGGAGGCCGGTGTGGCCGGTAGCGGATGCCAGTTTTTATACTGGTCCACAAATGAATACATGCTCTGGCGACCGATGAATGTTTCCACAAAATAAAAATGAGGCAGTACATAACGATCCGGCTGAAGCAGTTGATGTTCGCTGGGCACCACGTGCACACTGGGGAACGAGTACTATTGCTGATACTTCTCTTCCATTTCCTGCACGAGAGGGTCTTCTTTCTTTTCAGAGCCATAATACTGGTCGATTACTTTGACTGGAATAAAATTGTTGTTGATTTCCTGGGCAATCTTAGGATCGCTGAAGTAACGCTTCTGGTACTCCAGCTCTTTATCCGGCTTGTACGCGGCTGTAAAAAATAGAAATACAGATTTGCCTTTCTCTTTTGATTCGGCAAATCCCTGGGCAGGCTGGCGCCATTGCACCAGGTCATTGCACTGAACCGGATGAAAGCGCTCATAAATGCCTGTGGCTGTGCGTGCGATCAAAAGTACGGCTGCAATTGCTACCAGGGCATGAGGCATTACTTCGGTGGCGATTTTCCTATTTGGCAGCATAAGACACCTCCTTGCGGTTAACCATAAAGACCGCCACAAGAAGACAGAGCGCAATATTTGACAAATAGGTGAAAATGGCAAACCAGCTTATGGAAGAGCAATGGAATAAATAACCCACATCAAGATAAGGCAGTGCCAGTGATTGTATGGGGGTGCTCAATTCACGACAAATTGGAACCACAAACTCGCTCAGGCGCCGGCTCAGTTCTGAGCCATAAGGCTGGGTCAAATAAATTGGATTGAGATGACCTATTTCAACTACTACGCTTGATGAGAAACAAAGTAAGATCCAGGCGCACAAATCCATACTATGAGGAAGTATGGATGAAAGCATAATGAAAGTGGCTGAAAGTCCGAAGCACATGCTTACTCTTGCCGCCCCTTCATAAAATGTGTTGATATCAGGCATGATACCAGGGAAAGCTGCCATGCCTGCGATTTGTTCGATCACAAGAAGCATCAAGCACAATACCGAAGATGATATCGAAAGCACCAGCCAGCGGGTTAAAACATAGCTGTGGCGCCGCAAAGGACGGGCAAACAGAACAGACAGAGTGCCTTTGGCAGCGTCTTGCCCGAGTATTCCCGCGCCCAGGAGCGCCACCGCCGGTACTGCCGTCAACATGACCGAGGCGAAACTGGATTCGCGAATGGGTGAATCTACAAAGGTGACCGAGCAAATGGTGAAAGCCATCAGATAAATGAAGCCCACAATGGACAATCCGACTACAGCCGGATTTCGGTACCATTCTTCAATTGTCGATTTGAAGATAGCCTTACTAAAAACGCCGTCTTTCATCAGTTTTCCTCCGAGAAATATCGCTCCAGGCGATTTGATTGGGGAATGACTTCCAGCACCGGATAATTTTCACTTACCAGTTTTTTGATTAGTGATACTAAAGCGTCGTTGTTTTTTACACAAAACTCAGCGGTAAAATAATTTATTTCAAGCAATTCAGCCTGACATTCACTTGCAATATTGTGCAATATTTCTTTGCCTGGCAAAGTCTCTATCACCGGAGTAAATTTGATTAAAATGTTGCGTTCATGCGATTCGGTTTCAACCAAATCTTCCAGGGCTTCA
>CAZEQP010000625.1:0-2911 GCA_964514345.1 uncultured Candidatus Obscuribacterales bacterium | reverse complement strand
GCAAGAAAAAGAACTGCGATATTTCTTGAATAATATTGAGTCATCTTAAGGCTTGAATTGAAAGCGTCGAGCAAATTTTTTCTTTGATCCACAATCAACAAAATTGAAAGAGAAAAACGAATACAAACAAATATCCCCGGAATGACCAGGACTACGATACCAAGACTGGTGGCTAAAATATAAAGTGCAATGGCGACAAATATGACCGGAGTGAGGCTTAAACCCGAGAATAAATCGCCCCAGGCTACAGGCTCATTTCTGGCTGCGCGCAGACACATTTTAAGATAACCGGATTCAAGGGCGCACCACACTATGACATGAAAAATGGTGGCGATAACGATATTCCAGAATGGAAGTTTGTTGCATATGACTATCGTCAAAGTGCCGGCCAGTGCCGCCAGCAAATTGCGCAAAAAAGCGGCCATATACAGTTTGAACCATTGTTTCTCAATCACTTGCCAAACTTCTTTGAGCCAGGTTGATAAGGCAATCTTCATTTGCTGTCTTGTATCAGGCTCGTGTGATCGTGAATAACTTTCCAGCCGGATTTATCGTGTCTGAGTATCAAGCTGAATACACCGTCGAATACTTTCTTTTCGCCGCCTTCAAGATGCCAGTGTCCAATGCACAGGGCATGATTCTTTTCAAGATCCACTGTTTTCAAATCGGAAAAAGAAAGTTTGCCCATGCTTTCTTTGCTGTTGCCGTAGCGCTTTTCATAACGTTCTTTCAAAGCTTCATAACCCCATACAACTTTTCCGCCCGAAGTATAAGATGTCTGGTCAGAGCGTAAATAACCTGTCATAAAAGTGTCCAGGTCACCTTTATTCCAGGCTTCAGCCTGCATGGCAAGCAAATCTTTTATTTCCTGATTTTGTGTTCTGGCTGAAACTGAATTCTTGCAAAACATGAATACCAGCATGGAAAAGCTTGCAAAAAGCAGAATTTGTTTGAATTTGAACAAAATTAGAACCTCGGTTTCGGGCAAGACTAAAATAACACAAAGGAAACTAATTTTGCCCTCTTGCTTTCAGTGCGGTGACCAGCCCGCCCAGTCCCAGTAAACACATCAATATGACTAATCTTGTGCCGATTAAGGGCAGATTTCCCGGTCCGGGAATAAGACAGATTGCGGCAATGAAGACGCTTCCTGAAAGGGTATGAAGGAACATGGTTATCCAGGGGTGTTTTGCTGATTTCATCGGGAGTGAGGGTAACATTTTTTCCAGACTATTCCAAACCGATTGTCCGATTAATCGAACAGAAACTGTCAACCCAGCTAAAATTGATAATTGAAAGATTCCGAAAATCAAATAAGCCAGGGGCGATGCGATCGAAACAAATGAGAGTGCCTTGCCCAGCAAGCCGAGGGCTAATGTGACTAAAAGTCCCTTTGTCAGACTGCGCCAGAAATTTTGTTTGACTGCAAGACATGATTCAACAATCAGTCTGGGAAAACAAAGCGAAGCAAGCATGCATACAACAATGCAAAAAACAAAAACCGCACCGGGTGGTTTGGGAATATTGAGCCATTCTCTAATCGCCAGACCTGGAAACATCGGATTGAAACTTCCGTCTTGCGCCCACCCCGGGAGTTGGCTCAGTGCTAATAATATAAGCGTTGCCGCAATGATTTTCATGACGTTTCTTTGACGATTATTTTGTTTCTTCCACTTAGTATGGGTTTGATCATAATTAGGAAAAGTGATCCGGCAATCCAGGAGCCTATACCATATACAGTGTCATAAATGAGTAGAAAGAACAGGGCGCCACCAAATAATAAAAGTGTGGCAGCGCTGCTTGTAAAGTCGAATCCTTTTGCAGATGTTCCAGAAAGAATTTTCTGGGTTAATTGTTCCTGCACATCGAACTGCGGGATTTCTTTTGCTCTTTCAATTATTTTTTGATGCTGTCTGTTCCAGGCGTTACAACTAGAGCATTTTTTCAAATGTTCTTTGCAGGAAACATTTTCTTCCGGAGCAAGAGTCTCGCCTTCAAGCAACAGATTGAGAAGTTCTCTTTGCTCTGAGCAATTATTTTCTAAACGTTCATTTTTCATGATTTGATTTGTCCAGTATTTTTTGTTTCAGATTTTCTCTTGCGCGAAAGAGCAGTGACTTAACCGTGCTCAAAGAAAGACCGGTAATCTCGCAAATATCATCATAAGTCAGGTCGTGCTGATAACGCAGAATAAAAACCTGGCGCTGTCTGACTGGAATCAAAAGAAGTGCGTCAAGCAATTCTTGCACAGCAAAGTCAGACTCAATTTCTGAATCAGGACTTAATTTGTCACGCGGTTCCAGCTGGGGATTTTCTTCCAGAATTTCATTTAGAGATTCTGGACTGACAGTTTTATTTAAATATGTGAGAGCGCAGTTGGTGCCGATTTTCAATAACCAGGGCTTGAAACTGCGCTTAAAATCATATTGTTCCAGTGCCCTATACGCTTTCAGAAAAGTCTCTTGTGTCAGGTCCTGGCAAATCTGGTGATCGCGTACTAGTTGATAAATCACGTTGTAAACGAGCTTCTGGTATTTTCGAACTAAAGACTCAAAACTGCGATTATTCCCTTTCAGGGTAGATTCAACCAGTTTGGCGTCGTCGGTAAAGACCAGGTTTTCCTGATCTTTACCTTTCATCTGCATTACTATCGAAATAAGTGACATTGGCTCAGCGCAAAAGACCCAATCGAAGATTTCCGCTAAGAAAACCTTTTGCTCTTTGCGCCATTAAGCGGCGCTGTTCAGAGGTCAATTCGGCTCTCATTTTCAAAATTGTGTTTACTCTCATTTCACTTAACTGGTCACGTAGCCCTTTAATCTCCTCTATTTTATCTTTTATTTCCTGGTCACTGGCAGAGTTGCCCGCCATCAAGTCGCACATTGCACGCTTCGAGCGCCGATGCCAGGAA
>CAZEQP010000624.1:0-2923 GCA_964514345.1 uncultured Candidatus Obscuribacterales bacterium | reverse complement strand
TTGATGCCCACAGAAATGCAATGCTGGGACTGTTCGGATGGGACAGAGAACAAATTAGACGATCGTCAGCTTTGATGCCTGCCTGGCTCAGCGACATAATCAATCTGGAGAATAATGAAAGACATGTCGAGCCAATACCGATAGTGGCGGCGTAAAAGTAATTCATAGCGGCAAAAAAGATCCATGACGACAAAAGAGAATCAATTTAATTCAGAACAGTAATTAATCTTGAAAGAGACGCCGAACTCAATGGCGTAAGATAAGCATATTCAAGCAGCTGGTTGATGAATTCCCCGTCACGCTCGTTTTTGAGCCAGGCAAAATTCTCGGCAAAAGGGCGCAATTCAGGAGAAGAATAAGTTTTAAGGGGTGCGACTTTCAGGGCTGGCTCAAGACATAATTGAATTCTTTGTGACAGTTGCTCGTGAGTTTCCTGACTGTCGGCAAAATAATATGGGCATACAAGCCAGGCACCACTCTGATAAGAATTGAGAATGTAGTCAAAATATTCTTGTTCTTTTTCGACAAATTCCTGAATAGTTGGTTGTTTTTCCAGATCAAGCCCATTTTTAGCCACTCGTATTTGTTCGGCTACATTGAATTCTTCCGACCACAGATTCTCTTTATTTATGGGAGTGGCTAGAATAAGAGAACCATAGTTGGTGGCAAGATTGCGCGGTGCGCCATTGGATTGTCCGCCATTAGATTGTTCGTCAGAAAAAGCACAGGATGATCCATTTAAATCAAGGGGACCTTGCGGTATTCCGGTGCACAGACCGACAAAACTTAAAAGCGGATCCATGAATCTGTGCAATTGATCGGCATCGAAAAAAGAAGACCTTGGAACAATGCCTGATTCTAGCAGAGCCGGCGGACACTCTTTAGACGGCAGTGACAGACCAAGAAAAAACTGTTTAACTCCCTCATTGCATACACTTAAATAAGCAATGCTGCAATTGTTTTTTTGCAATCCAAACAACTGATTGACCAGAACGTTATTTTTCAAAGCGTCGCTGCCTTCAATTCTCAAAAACTTGAGGTCCGGAATCGCCCAGGTCTCTAGATCGTTAGCGTCTAATTCTTGTTCCATAACTCCATTACGAAGAAATTCTGAAAATTAGGCAATTATGACAGATTTGATCGATAAAGTCTGGCATAGGCACCGTTTTCGGTTAAAAGATCTTTGTGCTCGCCTGATTCCACTATCGCTCCGTCTTCAATGACATAAATGCGATTGGCATTGATTATTGTGGAGAGCCTGTGCGCCACTACAAGAGTGGAGCGACCCTTCATAAGCGGCACCAGAGCTGATTGAATGGCGGCTTCATTTTCGGTGTCAAGAGAACTTGTGGCTTCATCCAGAATGAGTATTTTGGGATTTTTTAGAAGCACACGGGCAATGGCTAATCTTTGTCTTTCACCGCCTGAAAGTTTGTGTCCTCTTTCTCCGACAACTGTCTGGTATCCATCAGGTAAACTGGAAATAAAATCATGAATATTGGCCGCCTGACAGGCAGATATAACTTCTTCCTGGGTGGCGTCCTCTTTTGCGTACTTAAGATTGGCAAAAATAGTATCGTGAAACAAATAAGTTTCTTGCATAACGATGCCGATGTGGCTGCGTACTGAAGTGCGCTTTATCGTTTTGATGTCAACACCATCTATGGTTATGCTTCCGGAGTCTGGATCAAATAATCTGGGCAAAAGCTGTGCCACTGTCGATTTTCCTGCGCCAGAGGGTCCCACTATAGCCACCATTTGTCCTGGTTCAATAGATAAAGAAAGACTGCGCACTCCCCGTTGCGTGCCAGGATAAATGAAAGTTACGTCTTGAAAAGATATGGCACCATCGGTGGTTTTTAGTTCGACGGCCTCGTCTGAGTCGGTTTCTTCTTTCATGTCAAGATAATCGAAAATGCGTTCGAACACGGCAAGGGCGCTTACGACCTGCACTTGCACACCGGCAAGTGAAGATACAGGAGTGTAAAGCCTTCCCAGAAGAGCGACAAAACTGACCAGCACGCCTACTGTTACTCCATGATTGATGGCAAGCCAACCTCCGGCAAGCCAGATGGCTGCCGGTCCGGCTGTGATCATTACTGTGATGGCCATTAAAAACCATCGGCCGATCATGGCGACATTTACTTCCAGCTGCAGCAATTCATCAGCCAGAGTGAAAAAACGTTTACGTTCCAGATCTTCTTTGACGAAAGATTTGACCAGCACTATACCTGATACCGACAAGGTTTCTTGCGTGGCCGAATGCATTTCGTCTCTTTTTGATCTGGTGCGTTTGCGCGCGTCGAACATGCGCCTGCCTACAGGCCATAATGGCAATACCATAAGTGGTATCAGCACAAGAGATAAAGCGGCTAGCCGGACATCCAGAGCGAAAACGGCAACTATGGTGGTGGCAATTATGATTATATTGGTGATGATTGCCACCATTGTCATAGTAACCACAGAGTCGACTGCTTCAACGTCATTGGATACCCGGTTCATTATTTCACCGGTTTTGGTGGCGGCGAAAAAAGAAAGAGGCATCCTGTGCAAATGGGTGACCAGACTTGTGTGCAGGTCGCGTATTATGCTTTCTCCCACAAATGAACTCAGGTAGCCTTGATAAACACCGATAAAGCCGCTGACTAATGCCGAGGCAAGCATTAGCCCTACATAAAATGCAAGAAGGGAAAAATCGTTTTTGGGAATGGCTTTATCAATAATGGATAAAGTTAAAAGAGGGGGCAAAAGTCCCAATAGGGATGTTGCCACAATGCAGGCTGTAATTTGAATTTCCTGCCAGATATAAGGTCGAAAGAGGCTGGCCAGGCGGCGCCAATCAACTTTCCGTTTAAGCTTCTGCTTTTCCGGATTGTACATGCTTGACCACATCAAGTGGACAGGTGGTGAACCGCTGAACATG
>CAZEQP010000623.1:0-2929 GCA_964514345.1 uncultured Candidatus Obscuribacterales bacterium | reverse complement strand
GTGGCCGTAATTAATTCTTTCATTTTGCCTGCTTCATAACCGTCCTCGGTATCAATATCAATCAATACTGCATCCATATAATTTTGTCTGAGCAATGAAAACATTTTGATGTCATTGCCGACAAAATACAGATTGCATGCCAGTTCATACAATGCCGCATCAATTTTTTTTCGACTGGCTTGTGAGTCTGATCGTATCAATAGATTCATCAGCTGCAAATCCTGTTGTGTTCTTTTTCCCCATTTTTGGAATTTGATCCGTCCCAATCTGAAAATCGGCTCCACCAGCTTTTGAGAGAATTTGACGCCACGCAGTATTTCAACATTCTGAGCCTCCTCAGTTTTTCATCTTTGCTCATATTCAATCCGTAAAGTATGGTGTGTGCGAAACTGGACGGATCATCCGGTTTAATATTTAAACAATGTAATCCAAGCTCACTAAAAACGCCGGCTCCTTTAGAAATAGCAAGAACTCCCGGTTCATCCTGCTGGCATACTATGAATTCTTTGGCGGCTAAATTTAGACCGTCTCTCAAAGGACCAACCAGCATCATTGAAGCGAATTTGTAAAATGCCGAAAGCTCTTTTTGTGACTTTGGCTCTTCCAGCCAAACTACCGGCTGCCATCCATCAGATCTGTAATTAGCATTGATTGAACGGTAGAGATTTCTACATTCTCTCCAGTAATTGTCAAATTCGGGCAATCCAATTCTTGTTTTAGAGCCCAGTTGAATAAATATTACTTTCCCCAGCCATTGCGGATATTTACTAAAGAAACACTCAATGGCTTCCAGTCGTTCTTTTACGCCTTTTGTGTAGTCGGCCGGATCTATACTCAAAATGTAGGGCAGTCCGTTAGTGTTGATTGGTACATCCTGAACCACAGAGGCACTGCTTTGCCAGAATCCTATGTCGACCCCCAGAGGAGCCACCAGTATATTGGTTTTGATTGTTTCGTCCGGCATAAAATTCTGCACGAAACGTTCAAAGTTTTCTTTGTATTCTTGCGTATGAAATCCCAGTGCCTGACTTTCAAGCAGACCGTCGGCAATTTCAATCAGTGCATCGACATGATTTGGATTAACCTGGCGAGGCCAGGGAATATGCCAAAAGATATGTTTGGTTTGCGAACCATCCAGGAATTTCGGCATTAAGGCAAGCTGATAGTCATTAATGAAAAAGGCATCTTTTTTTGCAATTTCACTCCGCCGGACATTCAGCGCCAGAGATGAATTAAAAACTTTGTAGTGCAAACGCTCAACGTGGGAATAAACAGCCAGATCCGGCATATCATGAAAAACCGGCCACAAAAAATTATTGCAATAGTGGTAATGATTTCTATGAATCGTGGCATCAAACTTGTATACGGGAGACTCTTTCCCATCTTTTTTCAGACACAAGTCCCTGTCTTGAATGAACCACCAGTCGTATTGCTGCGGCTCATTTCTGTCAATTTGAGTGAGAGCGTTGGAAACTCCTCCCTTTTCCGCCGGTCCGCGATAGGAAACGATGTGCATTTAAATCCTCTTGATAGATGACGATACCAATCTAAAGGACCCAGCTTTCAAAATCGTTTCGCATCGCCTGGCTGGAAATTTGCTATAAATAAAAGACTGAAATATATGATTAAGATGAGAGATTAGTAGTTCTTGACTATCGATCTTTTTTTCTGGGACTGTGAGACTCTTTATTTAATGTCTGTATCGGCAAATTCTAATAAAAACACCAGAGAACTTTTCAAATATCTCGTTTCCAATGTAAACGACTATGCCATCTTTGCCCTGGACATCGATGGGACCATATTGACCTGGAACCGCGGTTCGCAATACCTGCATGGCGCCGACGAAAATGAAGTAATAGGTAAGAAGTTCGGAGTTTTTTATCAGGAACTTGATCAAAAAAACGGACTTCCATCACTTGACTTGAAAAGAGCCCAGGAAACAGGCTCCGTCACTGTGGAGCGACACAGGTTTCGAAAGGATGGATCTCGTTTCTGGGCCGAAATAAAAATAGACAAGATGTTTGATGACAACAATAATCAAATTGGCTATGCCGTGATTGTTCACGATCTTTCAGACAAAAAAGACGCCGAAGCAAGCCGACTGGCCCTGGCTAAAAGCGACGAGACTTTCAATCTGCTTGTTGCAGCTGTCAAAGACTACGCCATTTTTTTGTTGAGCCCCCAGGGCAATATTCTCACCTGGAATGAAGGCGCCAGGCGCAACAAAGGCTATGAATCATACGAAATAATTGGGCGCCACTTCTCGACCTTTTATACCCAGGAGTCTAAAGAAAGCGGACACCCCCAGTGGGAACTGGAACAAGCCAAAGAAAAAGGCCAGTATGACGAAGAAGGCTGGAGGGTGCGCAAAGACGGCAGCATGTTCTGGGCCAGTGTATCCATCACTGCAGTTAAAAACAGAGAAGGACATCTAACAGGCTTTGTCAAAGTTACACGTGATTTGACCGAGCGGCGTGAATTTGAACTTAGCTTGAAACGGGCTGTTATAGCGGCAGAATCTGCGCGAGATGAAGCGGAAAGGGCAAACAGACTCAAATCGGAGTTCGTAGCCACCATTTCTCATGAAATCCGCACTCCCATGAGTGGACTCATAGGACTGGCCGAGTTGTTAATGCATGAGCCTGACAGTGAAGAAGTTGCTGAGATGGCAAAACGAATTTTCAATTCTTCAAGTAGATTGCTGACTGTCCTTAACGACTTGCTTGATTTTTCCAAACTGGAGTCAGGTAAAGTTTCGATTGAAACCATAGCTTTTTCACCAAGGACAGTGGTGCATGATGTGGTGAATCTCGTCAGCCCCCTGGCACAACCTAAAAGTCTGGCACTTGAAACAAAGATAGGCAAGGATGTTCCTGAATTTGTGTTTGCCGACGAGAACAAAGTGCGTCAGGTGCTCACTAATCTATTG
>CAZEQP010000622.1:0-2930 GCA_964514345.1 uncultured Candidatus Obscuribacterales bacterium | reverse complement strand
TCCTTGATTTTCGTCTTGTTTGTTAGTCATGGATTCTGGATCTTGCATTTGCTGAACAAATATCATTTATTGTGGGCGACATTGAGATATGCACAGACAAGGACTAAATTCTAAACCGCTCAAGTAGCCACTGCGACACCTGTAATATTGTAATCTCTTTTAAATTTGGTGGTGAACTTTTGACAACGCATAATATAGTCGCCAAGCATTAGAGCATTAATTCCAATTCTTACTCCAAGCATTGAACTCAGAGGGCCGAACCCTGTAGCGAGCGTAATTCCTCTCGTGCAAGGCGAGTAATTCATCCTGTGCCGCCTTACGCGCAATTATTTTAATTTTCGCGCATTTATTCCGGTTGCGCGCAATTATCTTTGTTTGCCGCAGACAATTGACTCACTCCTCATCAGGCAATCGTTTGGGTTGTTCAACTCCAAGCGCTTTAGCGATCAATTCAAATCCTCTTTCATTCCTGTATTTTTCCAGATCTGCTTTTCCGAGCATAACTTTTGGCCATTTGCTGCTCGATACGAAATGTTCTTGCACAAAGCTTTGAGGAAGCGTATAAAAATCTATTTCTTTCAAGCCCGTTGCACCATCTTGCCCTCGTTTGTAATATCCGATATTGAGAAATGCAACCACCACAAAATCGAAAGCATTCAGCGATGCTTCTTTGAGCGGAAACCCTCTTCCAGCGTCAGTAGCATAACGGCTTTTGACTTGCACCCTGATTTGAGACTTTTGTCTTCCGGTCCGCTGGTGCCTTGGGTCAGGATGAATGCAAATAAGATCATACCCCTCATTGCCCGGAGGAGCTTTGTAAGCAAGAATGTTTCTACGCATAAGGTAACCCATGACCAGAAATTCGGCGCTAAGTGAAACAACCGGAAGTCTGTGGAATTTATATTTGATTTTTCCGTCAGAAATGCTCTTTCTTGGCATAAACACCTGGGCAATATTACTGAATAAATATTATTTATTATAGGCGTCTTTTGAGGCTTTCACGATTAGGAATTAATTTCAAAACCGCTCAAGGAGCCACTTCAACAACTACAATATTGTAATCTCTTTTGAATATTGTGGGGAACCTATGACAACGCAAGATATAGTCGCCAAGCTCTGGAATCTGTGCAATGTCCTTAAGGATGACGGAGTGACTTATCACCAGTATGTCACTGAATTGACTTATCTTTTATTCTTGAAAATGGCTGCTGAAACAGAGCAGGAGAGTCTTCTTCCTAAGGGATTCCGCTGGTCTGAAATAGTGAAAAAATCAGCACCAGATCGTCTCAGATTTTACGAGGATCTTCTGCGCGAACTTGGCCGCAATGGCAAAGGCATTATCCAGGAAATATACACAAACAGCAGCACTTTCATAAAGAAACCGGTCACACTCTCCACACTAGTAACCGAAATCGACAGAATCAACTGGTACAGCGAAAAACAAGAAGGTCTCGGTGATCTGTACGAAGGTCTGCTTGAGAAAAACGCCAACGAAAAAAAATCAGGCGCCGGTCAATATTTCACACCACGTCCCCTCATCGATGCGATGGTGCAAGTGATGAAACCGACACCAGAAGACATTATCCAAGATCCTGCCGCCGGCACTGGCGGTTTTTTAATTGCAGCGCACCATTACATCAAAACACACAACAATGATTCTTCCTGGACTGAAAAACTGCAAAAGAAGTATTTCAACAAAACTTTCTATGGGATGGAGCATGTACAAGACACTCACCGCCTTGCCTTAATGAATTTAATGCTGCACGGCATAGATAGTGACAGCGCCGGAAAAAATGCAGGCATTTATTATGGTGATACCTTAAGCCCTAAAGGCAGGCAATTGCCAAAAGCAACTTTAATAATGACCAATCCACCTTTTGGCACCAAAAAAGGTGGTGGCGTTCCCGACCGCGATGATTTTACTTTTCCTACAAGCAACAAACAGTTTTCCTTTCTGCAACACGTATATCGCGGATTGGTACCGGGAGGCAGAGCCGCTATCGTGCTACCCGACAATGTACTGTTCGAAGGCAATGTCGGCAAACAAATAAGAGCCGATTTGATGGACAAATGCAATCTGCACACAATACTGCGATTGCCTACAGGAATATTTTATGCCCAGGGAGTAAAAACAAATGTTTTGTTCTTCACCCGGGGCACCACCGACAGAGGCAATACAAAAGAAGTCTGGGTTTATGACTTGCGAGTCAACATGCCGCAATTCGGAAAAAGAACCGTACTCACCCGCGATCATTTCAATGAGTTTCGCACCGCGTACGGAAAAGACCCATTGGGAGAAGCCGCAAGTCTCAAGAAAAGAAAAGACGAAGGCGAAACAGGAAGATTTCGTCGATTTACTCGTAAATCAATAGAAGAGCGAGATGACAATCTTGATATAAGCTGGCTTCGAGATGAAAACTCAGGGAACGGAGATGACTTGCCGGAGCCAAAAGAGTTGGCTGAACTTGCACTGGGAGAATTGGAAGGAGCAATGGCGGAGCTACGAGCAATTATTGCTGAACTCGGTGAAGAGGTGGCGGTATGAATATCCGTTTACCGAATAGCTGGAGTAGAGATACTTTAGGTAGCATAAATGTCTATAAATCGACCACACTAGATCCGCAGAAGCATCCACACGAAATCTTCGAACTATACAGCGTACCCGCATTTCCTACTGATGCACCAGAAATTATTAAGGGAATGAATATTGGTTCAACAAAGCAAATAGTTCAGTACGACGATGTATTAGTTTGTAAAATTAATCCCAAAATAAATCGAGTTTGGCTTGTTACAAAGAACGACTCTGGTTACCGGCAAATAGCCTCATCAGAATGGATAGTAATTCGTTCGAAAAAGTTTGACAGCAGATTTCTACAATATTTTTTTCGGTGTCCAGATTTTAGAGAAAGATTTTGTCAAAACCTAACTGG
>CAZEQP010000621.1:0-2931 GCA_964514345.1 uncultured Candidatus Obscuribacterales bacterium | reverse complement strand
GCGCCGGTGTTGCCATAGTGCGACTGGAAGAAAAAGCGGACCCTGGCGCTGTTGTGTTCAAAGCAGTAGAAAAAGCACGCAATGAAAATTACGATTGTCTTGTCATCGATACTGCAGGCAGATTACACAACAAAGCCAATTTGATGGCAGAACTTAAAAAGGTCCGTGGGGTTATTGATAAACACGCAAGCGATCTGCCTCTTGAAGCCTTGCTTGTGCTGGATGCATCCACCGGTCAAAACGGTTTGCAACAAGCAAAAGTATTCGGTGAAGTTTGTAGTTTATCCGGTGTGATTTTAACCAAACTGGACGGCACCGCTAAAGGCGGAATCGTATTCAGTATCGCTAAAGATCTGGGTATCCCGGTCAAACTGATTGGACTGGGCGAAAAGATGGAAGACTTGCGCGACTTCGAGCCCAAGCTGTTTGTGGAAGCCTTGCTTGCTTGATCAGGCGGCAATGCGATTTCGTTTAATCGTAAATTCGACTATCGCCTGACAGGAAGTCATTTTCTTTTGCAAAACCATCAGGTAAAGAACATAGGCGCAGTCTAGTACTTCACGTTCATGCGGCATCATTTCAAGCAATAGCGCACGCAATACCGCTTTGTTTTTCAAAACCATTTTCATAAGAGCTGAAGCATCGTTTGCCGACTTGCCGCTCAACATACGCTGCATGCGGGCACGAAGCACATCATCCTCTTCCAGTTTTCGCACTACATCCGCTTCACGGGCAATGGTCAAATAATTGCTCACTGTAAGAAAATCTCCAAAGCTGAAACTGTCTTCACTGGGATTGAAATCACCTTGTTTGGCGGCTTGTTCCAGCGCTTGCTTGAGTGTGAGACAGGCGGACTCTCGAGTGGTTTTTTTGTTGAAAATCAGAAGTTGCAAATTGAGAGCCAGTTTCAAAATGCGATCTGATATCACTCCAGTTTCAACCAGAAACTGACCTAAAGGCATATTATGATTTTGCTGAGCATTCAATGCGCGTTCCAGAGCGGTTGAATCGACACAGCCTGATTCGAGCAACAATTCTCCCAGCATAACTTTTTGTGTGTCCATATTGGGCAGATTGGGCAAAGTGGTATCAGCTTTGCGCATTTCTTTTTTTACAAATCTATTGCTTATTCCATCTACTTCTCTCAACTCGCGCTGCAGACGCAAAGTCACATCCAGAGTGTCTTGAGAAATAAAATTCAACTGCACCAGCACCTGACCCAAGGGCAGCCCAGAATTGCTCGACACTCTGAGTCCAATCTCCAACTGGTCTTTTTTAATTTTGTGAGAGGCTTTGAGCAAATTGCCCAGACGGGTACAATCAAGACCGCCCAGTCTGATTTGCAGAATAATCAAAGCTTTTTCCAGACTTACTTTCATACGTGATGAAATCTCTATGGCAGAACCTGCTTGACCCAAATCCAGCATGCCGTCACGCAGCATGGATTGTGCTTGAACTACATCATGCAAAATGGCTTCAGATAAACAATCAAGTATTACAAGCGCTTTTCCCAGAGGCAATCCGGCACCGGACGACAGCTTGAGACCGCGGCTCAAATCTTCACCTGACACAATACCGAATTGAATCAGCAATTGACCTAATCTGAAATCAGGCGGCAAAGCCGGATTTTTTTTGGATCGTCTCTCAAATGTTCCGGTACTCATATTTAGACCTCGAAAAATAGACGGCGGAAAAAACGACTGCGCAAACAACCGTAGAGTTTGAACAAAATTGTTGGTAAGTAAAAACGCGTTTTAATAACGACTTATCTGTGGGAAGGCAGATTAAAGTCGTTGCGCTTTTTGACTTCCCCACGCTAACATGAGAGGACTTTATTGTCAAGCACTTTCGCCCAGATCTAATTTGCGCCTATTTGGCGCCCAGTTTTGCCACTTCAGAAAGCGAGTCCGGATTTTCAACTGAGGATAAATCCAATTTGCCTTCATTTAAATAAGTAGCTCTAATGGCGCGACGCACTATTTTGCCTGAACGTGTTTTAGGCAGAGCCTTAATCACATGAATACGTTCAGGTCTCATTACCGCACCCAGTTTTTGAGAGACCTGCTCTTTCAACTCTTTGCCTAAAGTTTCGCTTTCAGTTTCGCCTTTGTTCAAAACTACAAAACAAACCAGACACTCGCCTTTTACTTCGTGCGGCACGCCTATGACAGCTGCTTCAGCAACTTGTTTGTGCTCGACCAGTGCAGACTCAACTTCACCTGGACCCACTCTTTTTCCGGCTACTTTTATAGTATCGTCTGAGCGGCCGAACAAGAACCAGGATCTGTCATCATCCACTTTCGCCCAGTCACCGTGATACCAGACACCGGGGAATTTGGTGAAGTAAGTATCTATATAACGTTCATCCGATTTCAAAAAGCTTTTGGTCATGGATGGTCCGGGCTTTTTGCAAACCAGATAACCAATTTCATTTTTCAAACTTTTAGCGTTTTCGTCAAAAACATCAATATCCATAGCCAGTCCAGGACCGCCTAAGCTGCAAGGTTTCAGTGGCATTAGAGGAAGCGGACAGAGCAGACCGCCTACAATTTCGGTGCCACCGGAAATATTGATGATGGGACAACGACTGCCGCCTATCTTTTCAAACAGCCACATATAACTGTCTTCATCCCAGGGCTCACCTGTGGAGCCGAGCATGCGCAGTTTGGATAAATCAGATTTTTCCACCCATTGCTCGCCCTGCGATCTCAAATAACGCACCGCAGTAGGTCCTATACCTAGAGTAGTGACTTTGTGTTTATCGACCATTTCCCAGACTCTTGCCGGGGTGGGATAATCCGGACCGCCTTCATAAATCATCAGAATTCCGCCCCAGAAAGCCACTCCAATCATTTCCCAGGGACCCATCATCCAGCCGATATCGGTGAACCAGAAAAAGACATCGTCAGATTGACAGTCAAACCTGAAACC
>CAZEQP010000620.1:0-2938 GCA_964514345.1 uncultured Candidatus Obscuribacterales bacterium | reverse complement strand
CCGTCGGGGTCTCAACAACTTTGTCAGTGTCGGATTTTGACGGCAAATCAGACTTGGCTGTTTCGCTTGTTTTTTCTTGTGAACCGTTATCGGTTGAAGTTTTGCCTGGGGTTGCAGAATACTCGGAAGACGCCTTGGTGTCGGGCGTTTTGCCCGTTCCTGAATTATCTTGAGCGACAGGAGGCGCTTGCTTAGTCGCAGATGGAGAGGGAGTGGGCTGCGGATTTGTATTAGCGCTTGGTTTGTTTTGATTCTGCAAGGCAAAATAACCGACAGCCCCGCCTATAGCTGTTAGTCCAACCACAACCGCCGCAATGGCCGCCACCTTTTTGCCGGATCCTTGCGGTTTGGGTTGTTTTTCAGTTTCAGAAAAGGAGCTTATGGTGAAGCTCTTGCCCCGTTTGGGAATAGCCATGTCGATTTCTGTCGCCAGCTGTTTCATCGACTGCTGCCGATCTTCCGGATTTTTGGCCAGAGCTCTGAAAATGACTTGCTCCACTCTTTCCGGAATATAAAGGTCGGGTCTTGATTCTGAAAATGGAGTGGGAGGTTCCATTATGTGTTTGTGCATTGTTTCGACCAGCGTTTTGCCCAGTAAGGGCAATTTATTGGTCAAAGTTTCATACATGACAATTCCCATCGAATAAATGTCAGAGCGTGGATCAAGAGGCATGCCCTGGCATTGTTCAGGCGACATGTATACCGGGCTTCCACAAACCTCTCCCATTTGGGTCAGGCGCTGCATCTCTGTGCCGGCATCTTCGATCAATTTTGCTACACCGAAGTCCACTACTTTCACATAGTCTTTGTTGCCGTCAAAATCGATAAGAACAATATTGCTCGGTTTCAAGTCACGATGAATGACGCCTTGTGAATGAGCGTGTTCAAGAGCCAGAGCAGCTTGTTTAAAAATAGACATTGAGCGGTCGACGCCAATCTGGCCTTCTTTGCGTATCTGGTCGGATAAAGGTGTCCCTTCCAGAAAATCCATAACTATATAAGGTTGACCCTGGGGCGAGACTCCATAGTCGTAAACAGTGATAATGTGCGGGTGTTTCAGCTTACAAGTGGCTTTGCCTTCGTGCAGGAAACGTTTGACACTATGTGTGTCGTTCAAGTGATGCGCCAGAAGCATTTTGATGGCGACTATGCGGTCCATCAATTCTTGCTTACCTTTATAAACTACACCCATCCCGCCTGTGCCGAGTACGGAGAGGATTTCATATTTGCCGTCCAGTTTGGTGCCGATGAGTGGGTCCTGAGCTGCCGGCACGAGTATCGTGTTGTCGTGCGGGCAGGAAGCCACAAGCCCGGTAAACTGGCGGTGGCATTCAAGACAGACCTTTTTGTCCAGGTCTCCGTGGACATTAGTGTGATCGGTGGAACGGGTCATAATTCAATCTTACTAAGAAAATTAGAAACTATTAAACAATGTTAATTTACCCGTCCAAGAAAAGAAATAATCAAATATCAGCATGAAATCTTTTCTTTAACCTGACCTGCGCTCACCTCGTAATAAGATGCTTCGGAGAACCAGCCTTTTTGCAAAGAATTGAGGTGGGTGGTGGTAAGTATTGTTTGCATACCGGTCCGGTTGGCCACTTCTTGCATGAGAAAGTTCTGGCGATTTATATCCAGTTCAGCCAGTACGTCGTCCAGAAGTAAAATGGGAGGCTCTTGCAAGTGTTGGCTCATTAAATCGAGCTCGGCTATTTTTAATGATAAAACCAGAGTGCGAGTTTGACCCTGGCTGCCGAATGATTTAGCAGGCAAATCATTGAGACAAAAAACAATGTCGTCTCGATGCGGACCGCTAAGTGTTTGTTTTCTGGCAATTTCTTCGGCAAATCGACTTTTATATTGACTCATCAGTTTAGATTCAATCGCCGATTCGGACTTTTCGTTCTGGGACAGGTCTGAATCAGGCGTCAGAGCCTGCAGATCCTCCCGATGATCCTCCCGATCCTCCCGATCATTTTCGTCGGTGCTGGTCAAATAGCGCACAGATAGAGGTTCGGCAACACCTGATATGTTCTTTTGATAAGTCTCGACCAGAGGTACGATGCGTTCAAGCAGATCAAGACGATCTTTTGTTACTTTAGCCCCCAGTGAGGCTGTCTGACGACTCCAGACCCGCAATTGCTCTTTGTCCGACTCGCTTAAGTTGAAACGTCCTCCTTGTTCAGAAATGTTTTTCAAAAGACGGTTTCTTTGAGCGATGCATTTGTTGTAACGGTTGAAAGTTTCTCTATAACTTAAATTGATTGAGCTCAAAAAGGCATCAATCCAGTCTCTTCTGTATTTTGGACCACCGCGGGCCAGGTTCAAGTCTTCGCTTTTGAATGAAACTACAGCAAGTTTTCCTTTCAAATTGCGGGTGGTGGAATAAGTGGCACCATTTATTTTCACTTTTTTTTCTAGCTTGCCGCATTTGTTTTTGCCGTCTGCAAGCAATTTGAACTCGATAGAAATTTCTTGCAAATTGGCATTATTGTCCCAATCGATAAGATACTGAACAGTTAATAGTGAGGTGGTCTCATTCATGAAGATGAGCTCGGAATCATGATTCGTGCGGTATGATTTGCCGTGACTTGCATACTCAATTGCTTCAAGCAAATTCGATTTGCCCTGTGCGTTCGCCCCAAGAATAATATTCAAACCCGGCTTGAATTCTAATTCTTGCTGGCTGTAATTACGAAAATTTTTCAGCTTTAGATTCTTAAGTTGCATGCGAGAATGAAGAATTGCTCGCATGCGACTTTGTCTCTTTGCGAGAAGTAATTTTACTTTTAGCCAGTTCAATGTCTCTGTTTATCTGGCTTTTCAGCTCGTCAATCGAAGAAAACTTCTTTTCTTCCCGCAGTTGTTCAAAAAACTGCAATTCCATATTTTCTCCGTAAATATCTTTATCGAATTCCAAAAGATGCGCCTCTACAAG